>JBDTQN010000302.1:0-3222 GCA_039932215.1 Pseudolysinimonas sp.
GGTCCATGGTCGGGGTGAAGTAGGAGGAGTACTCCGGGAAGACCACCAGGGTCGCACCGCGCTGGGTCGCCGCGGTCGCGAGCTCGAGCATCGCGGCGAGGTTGAGGTCGCCGTTGTCGCCTGGAACAAACTGGGCGACCGCGATGAGGCTCACGCCTGCTGCCACCAGTCGTCGAAAGGCGTGACCGGGACCGTGCGCTTGTGCTGCGTCGAGATGTAGCGCAACTGGATCGCGTCGGCGACTGCCGCGTCGACCTCCTTGCCCTCGAGGTAGTCGTCGATCTGCGCGTAGCTGAGGCCGAGGTTCGCCTCGTCGGTCTGGCCGGGGGTGTCATCGAGCAGGTCGGCCGTGGGCGCCTTCAGGTAGAGGCGCTCCGGGGCTTTGAGATACTCGAGCAGCGCGCGACCCTGTCGTTTGCTCAGGCCGGTGAGCGGCAGGATGTCGGCGCCACCGTCCCCGAACTTGGTGAAGAACCCGGTGACCGCTTCGGCCGCGTGGTCGGTGCCCACGACGAGCAGGCTCGACTGTCCCGCGATCGCGTACTGCGCGATCATGCGCGAGCGCGCCTTGACATTGCCCTTGGTGAAGTCGCTCATCTCGGCTCCGAGCGCGTCACCGTATTCCGCCTCGAAACCGTCGACGCCGCGCTTGATGTTGAAGGTGACCGAGTCGTCGGGGTTGATGAAACTGAGGGCGAGCTGGGCATCCGCCTCGTCGGCCTGCACGTTGTACGGCAGGCGCACAGCGGTGAACTGCACGTTCTTGCCGTCTGCACGCAACTCCTCCACCGCGAGCTGGCAGAGCCTCCCCGCGAGGGAGGAGTCCTGGCCGCCGCTGATGCCGAGGACCAGACCCTTGGCGCCGGTCGTGGTGAGGTATGACTTGAGGAAGTCGATCCGCATCCGCACCTGGTCGGCGGGCACGATCGTGGGCTGCACGTTGAGGTCGTAGATGATCCGGGCCTGCATGGGATTCATGGAACGAATCTACGCCAGCAGCGCGTCAAGCAATTCGGCCAACGGCACCGACGCCACCCGGATCCGGTTGTCGCCCACGCCGTACGGAATCCACACCGTGCCGTCGTGCTCGATACTTCCGCAGGAGTAGACGACGTTCGGCACGTAACCGTTCTGCTTCGACCCGTCGGAGGTGATGAGCGGATGCTGCAGCGCCCCGAGCACGATCGTCGGGTCGTCGAGGTCGAGCAGGATGGCACTCATCGAGTACACGCGCATCGGACCGACGCCGTGGGTGAGCACCAGCCAGCCCTTGTCGGTCTCGATGGGCGACCCGCAGTTGCCCGAGAGCACGAGCTCCCACGGAAAACTCGGCACCCGCACCGCTGTCTCGTGGCCCCAGGCGACGCCGTCGGGGGAACGTGCCAGCGAGTTCGTCTCGCCGTCGGAGCGAACGAGCGCGAGGTGCTCGCCGTTCACCAGCCGCGGGAACAGGGCCACGCCCTTGTTCGTCGCCGCTGCGCCGGTGAGAGGATGACTCGTGAACGTCACGAGATCGTCGGAGACCAGCAGCCGCGGGCTCACCGACGAGCCGTCATATGCCGTGTAGGTGGCGCGATAGTCACTGTGGCCCGCCGCGTCGGTGAATCGCACCAGCCGGGCATCCTCGATGCCGTTGCGCTCGGAGCCGATCACCGGCAACAGCACGCGCTGGCTCAGGCCGGAATCCGATGGGAATTCCGCCTCATAGCTTGACCAACTGCCCTGGGACGGCTGCACCCCGGCGGTACGAAGCGGAGACTGCCGCGCGTCGAAGCTCCAGCTGTCACGGGTCACGACCGCCGAGACGAACCCGAGCGACGACACGTGACCCTCGCCAATCTCACGAAGGGAGACGACGATCCGCAACTCCCCGGCCGCGAGTCCGCTCTGGTCGGGGTGGGGGGCGACCGACGGATTGCACAGTGCCGCGCCCTCGACCGCGTACTCCTGGGTGAACGCGGCGCCGAGCACGATGTACTGCGGCGAGGCCGAATCGACACGGTCGCCCGTTCGCGCGATCGCGGCCTTAGCGTGCTCGTCTAGGATGCCCGACAGGTCATGGTGGCGCGGCGAGAAGTCCGCGACCAGCGCACTACCGATGCGGCGCGCCTCGTCGTCGTCGAGGGCCTGGACCCGGTCGATGATGACCTCAGCGCGCGGGCGGAGCGGGGCGATGCTCTCCCCCGGCATGAACATACGAGCGAGAACCCGGGAGGCGTCGGCCTCCAGCTGGATGCCCTGGTCTTTCGCGGTGATCGTCACGACTCATAGTCCAACACATCGAGCCGGCGAGCGTGCTGCCACGTGCTGAGGGCGGCGAGGGTCGACTCGGCGCCGCGGTTCTCGTTGCGGCCGTGCCGCTCGAGCCCGTCGAACCCGGCACCCGTGGCGAGGTCCACCATGGGGATGCCTGAGTCGTTGTCACCGAGGAACCAGCGCCAGGCGAGCTCGACGGCGTGCCGCCAGCGCCGCTCGCCGGTGATTGCGAAGGCGCGCGCCGCGGCATCCGCGATGGCGGCGACCTCGATGGGCTGCTGGTCGAACAGGACGCCCCGATCCTCCGGACCACGCCCTTCGGTTCCCGTCACTGAGAGGTGACCGCCACGGGTTTCGATGTGCAGCAGTGTCTCGAGCATGTCGAGGCCTCGGAATAGCAGCATCGGATCTTCGAGAGCCTGCCCGGCGATGATCGCCGCTTCGGCCAGCGAGCCGTTCGCGTAGCGCAGCCGGTCCTCCGGCCAGGCCCACTCCCGACCCGGCAGAACCGGGATGCTCGCGGCGGCATCGGCCAGCAGAGCGAGGATGCGGTCATCGCGGACTCCGGCGAGCACGAACTCCCCCGCGCCAATCGCGGCGAATGCCATCGCGCGCACGTCGGGCGAACGCTGGGCGGCCAGGGTGTGGGCCGCCTCCAGCGCGTCGCGCCGAAGCGCAGGACTCTCGGCGTACGCCGTGCCCAGGCCCCACAGCGCCCGGCCCCAGCAGTCGCCGACACTCGCGTCGTCCGCCCAGTCGCCGGCGACCGAAAGTCGGTTGCGGCACCGCCCGTCAGCGGTGACAGCGGTGGCGACGAAGGAGAGATACGCCTCGGCTCGCGTCGCCAATTGCGGAGTCTGGTTCGGCTCGCGCACGACGACCATGAGCGCGCGCGCCACGTCATCAACGCAGTATCCGTGCTCGAGGCGCGGCGTCGCGTGATCGGCGTGCTCGAACACCCCCCGC
>JBDTQN010000303.1:0-3221 GCA_039932215.1 Pseudolysinimonas sp.
GTCGCCTACACGGGTGATGACGCCGAGACGGCGCGCAGCATCGCGCAGCACATCTCGTTCGCCGACCCGCAGTACCTGGCGAAAGATGACGTCCCCGAAGACGCGGTCGCCAACGAGCGTCGCATCGTCGAGGCGATCAGCCGCGAGGAGGGCAAGCCGGAGGCGGCTCTGCCCAAGATCGTCGAGGGTCGCGTCGGTGCCTTCTTCAAGCAGGTGGCCCTGCTCGAGCAGGACTACGCGCGCGACAACAAGCTGACCGTGCACAACGTGCTGAAGGATGCCGGGCTCGGCATCACCGCGTTCGCGCGGTTCAAGGTCGGCGCGTAGGTCTCACGCAGTCGTCCGAAGCCCGCTTCTCACCACGGTGAGGGGCGGGCTTCGTCGCGTTCGGAGTCGTCGGGGAACTCCGGGAGCTCGGTGCCGCCCGCGCGGATGCACAGCCACCTGAGCTGTCCGGGCGACTCGGGAGCGGCGCGCCACGTGCGCCACACGCCCTGGCCGACGCGCACGACCGAGCCGGCCGCGACATCCACCACCTCGTCGTCGAGCCCCATCTGACCCGCACCCTCGAGGAACACGTACAGCTCTTCGATGCGCGCGTGCGCGTGCCAGTAGCCCGCCTCTTCGCCGGGCTCGAGCGCGTTGGCGGTCATGCCGATGTACTGCATCGTGAGCTCGTGATCGACGACCCGCCGCCCGTCCCGCGACGAGGTCGGCCGGAAGCCGCCATAGAAGCCACGCCATTCGTCGAGCGCACCGATCTGTACAACCTGGAAATCAGTCACGGCAGCACTCTATGTGCGCAACAGCGGCTCTCGCGGGCCATGGGCCGCCCTGCGACGCTGAGTGTCCGATTCCGCCGCTCGGCGGTACGCCAGTAACCTAGGCACCATGTCGAAGCGCCGTCGCGTCCTGCTCAAACTGTCGGGCGAGGCGTTCGGTGGCGGGATGCTGGGCGTCAACCCCGACATCGTCAGCGGGATCGCGCGTGAGATCGCCGAGGCCGCGCCCCGCGACCAGAACGATCCCGACGGCGTCGAGATCGCGATCGTGGTCGGCGGCGGCAACTTCTTCCGAGGTGCAGAGCTCAGTCAGCGCGGCATGGACCGCGGCCGTGCCGACTACATGGGCATGCTCGGCACGGTGATGAACGCGCTCGCGCTGCAAGACTTTCTCGAGCAGGCCGGCGCGCAGGTGCGCGTTCAGTCGGCGATCGCGATGACGCAGGTCGCCGAACCGTACATCCCGCTACGGGCCGAGCGGCACCTCGAGAAGGGGCGCATCGTGATCTTCGGTGCGGGCGCGGGCCTACCGTACTTCTCCACCGACACGGTCAGCGCGCAGCGCGCCCTCGAGATCGGTGCCGCTGCGGTGCTGGTCGCGAAGAACGGGGTCGACGGGGTCTACGACTCCGACCCGCGCGAGAACCCGAAGGCGAAGAAGCTCGACCACATCAGCTACCCAGACGCGCTGGTGCAGGGTCTCAAGGTGGTCGATTCGACCGCGTTCAGCCTCTGCATGGATAACGGCATGCCGATGGTGGTGTTCGGCATGGAGCCCGCCGGCAACATCACCAAGGCTCTGCGCGGCGAGAAGATCGGCACGCTGGTCACCGCATGAGCAACGGACCGATCGTCCTCCCGCCCGGGTCCGGCCCGGCCGGTCTGCCGCAGAACGGCCGCGAGTCACGTTTCGGCGACGCCGCGGGCTCGATCATCCTGCTGGTGCTGTCGTTCTCGGCGTACCTGATCGGCGTCATCCTGAGCTTCTTCGGCTTTCTGGTCAGCGGGGTCTGCGCGGCCCGCTCGTGCAACGCCGACGCCGGCTCGTCGGCCCAGGCCATCGTCGCGGTGACTCTCGCGGTGGTGCTGTTGCTCGGCGCGGGCATCTCGATCACGCTCATCGTCAAGCGCCGCCGCGCGATCGTGGTGGCGCTAGTCACCCTGGTGCTGATCATCGTCGGCTGGGTCGCCGGCGTGGTCGCGTTCTTCCTCGCCCTGGCGTCATGAGCGATCGGTACGGCCCCGACGTGCTGTCGGGCGATTGGCGGGCGCGCGGTCGCCCGCAGATCAGAACAGTGGATGCCGTGGCCGGCCTGGTCGTCGAACGTGCGCCAGACGAGGCGAACAGCGACGGCTTCGTCGGCGCCATCGTCGGCGTCGAGAAGCAACTCGTCACACTCGAGGGCCGCGGTGGCCGACGTCGCGTCTTCCCGCTGGGCGGCGGGTACCTGATCGACGGCGAGGCGGTCGTGCTGGCCGCCCCACCGACCGCACCCGCCGGGCCCGCCCGCACGGCATCCGGATCCCGGGTCGCCCCGCAGCAGCGTGCCCAGGTCGCTCGCGCCAGCCGCATCTTCGTCGAGGGTCGCCACGACGCCGAGTTGGTCGAGAAGGTCTGGGGCGCAGACCTGCGCGCCGAAGGGGTTGTGGTCGAGTACCTCGAGGGTGTCGACCACCTGCCCGCGGTGCTCGCGGCCGAGCCGCCGACTTCGGAGCGACGCATCGGGGTGCTCGTCGACCACCTCGTCGCCGGTAGCAAGGAGAGCCGGGTCGCGGCGCAGGTCGCGGGCGCGAACGTGCTGGTCGTCGGTCATCCCTACATCGACGTCTGGCAGGCGGTGAAGCCGGAACGGCTCGGCCTGCGGGCCTGGCCCGACATCCCGCGTGGAACCGAATGGAAGCACGGGATCTGCGCGCACCTGGGCTGGCCCCACGACGATCAAGCCGACATCGCCCGAGCGTGGCAGCGCATCCTCGGCTCGGTGCGCACCTACACCGACCTCGAGCCTGCGCTGCTGGCGCGCGTCGAGCAGCTCATCGACTTCGTCGCGGGCTGAGCCCTGTTGCTCGCCGACTAAGCTGAATCGACCGATCCGCGACAGGAGCCACCCGTGATCACTGACGTTCTCGCCGAGGCCACCGAGAAGATGAACAAGGCCGTCGAGGTCTGCAAAGACGACTTCGCGACGGTGCGCACCGGCCGCGCCAACCCCGCCCTGTTCGAAAAGATCATGGTCGAGTACTACGGCACGCCGACTCCTCTGCAGCAGCTCGCGAGCCTGCAGAACCCCGAGGCCCGCACGCTGATCATCACGCCCTATGACAAGACGGCTCTGAAAGACATCGAGAAGGCGATCGTCGCGTACCCGAACCTGGGCGCCTCGCCGAGCAACGACGGCAACATCATCCGCGTGACGATGCCCGAGCTCACCGAAGACC
>JBDTQN010000304.1:0-3205 GCA_039932215.1 Pseudolysinimonas sp.
CCCGCACCTGCTCGGGCGTCTCGAGAAACGCGATCGGCGTGTCGATCACCATCTGCAGTCGCAGGTCGCGCACGCGCTCCCAGTCGTCGTCGACCGGGTGGTACAGCGTGAATCCGCGGGGCATCAGCCGTGCAACAGCGACCCGTCCGCGGCAAGCACGTTCTTCTCGCCCGCCTCGACGGCGAACGGGAATCGGTTCTGCTTCGGCGGCAGTGGGCAGTTGAAGGCGTAACTGAATGCGCAGGGCGGCAGCACGGCACGGTTGAAGTCGAGCGTGATCGTGCCGTCGGGGTTCGGTGCCAGGTACAGGAACCGGCCGACGCTGTAGGTCGAGTCGCCGCTGGTGGCGTCGGCGAACACGAGCTGCAGGGCGCGACCCGACTTGAACGCGGCGAGGTCGTACTCGGCACCGTCGTGGGTGAACGTGATGCTGCCGGGGATCACCTCTTCGCGAGCGTCTCCGTCGTCTTTGAGGTGCTCGAAGCCCATCGTGGTGCCGGCGGGATTGTCTTTCCACGCCGCGGTGACGACCCAGGCGGGGTCGTAGTCGAACGCGTCGATGCCGCCGAAATTCTCGATGCCTTCTGACTTGGCATCCCAGACGCGCAGCGCATAGCTGCCGCCGTGCTGCGCGATCACGAAACCACGCAGGGTGTCACTGAAGACGATGTCGCCGGGGCGCGGGTCGTCTTTGCCGCGCACGATCGCCTCGCCATCGACCAGTTCACCATCGACCCGGATGCCATCTGCGGCCGCCGCGATCACTTTCAGTCCCGATTCGCCGGCTGGCAGCGGCGCCCAACGACCGGGCACACCCCACACCGGCTGCTCGGAGTCGATGATCTGTGTGTTCACGAGCGCCAGGCTGCCCAGCGGTTGCACCACCGAGAGCTCGCGGCGCTCGTGGTACGTCTTCCAGGCTTCGGCCTCTGTCGTCGGTGCGCTCGCAGTCTCGGTCACGCTCACATTCAACCATCGACGTCCGCAGACAATTCCGCGACGCGGCGTAGCGTGAGCGCGTGACCAACGATCCGAACTGGAACCTGCGCGACGTCCCGACCTTCGCCCTCGAGAGCCCCGATGTCGCTCCGGGGGCGACGTTGCCGCAGTGGGCGAGATCCGGCATCGCGGGTGCCGGAGGGGACGACCGCTCCCCCGAATTGCGCTGGTCAGGCGCGCCGCCCGAGACCCAGAGCTTTGTGGTCACGCTGTTCGACCCCGATGCGCCGACGGGCAGCGGCTGGTGGCACTGGGCGGTGTGCAACCTGCCCGCGACGACCACGTCGCTGCCGCAGAACGCGGGCGATCCGGATGCCGGGCTGATGCCCGCGGGTGCGTTCACGGTTCCGAACGAGTTGCGTCTGCTGCGCTACATGGGTGCCGCGCCGCCTCCCGGCCACGGCCCGCACCGCTACTTCTTCACCGTGAGCGCCCTCGACGTGCCGAGTCTCGAGATCGATGCCAACGCCACGCCCGGTCTGCTCGGATTCATGATCTTCGACCACGCGATCGCTCGCGCGCAGTTCCACGCCCTCAGCGAGACCAACGAATAGCCGCTCCCGCTCGTCTAAGTAGGTAGGAGGCACATGACATGACCGCACCGACTGAGTTCACCCGTACCGACGCCACCGGCCGCCTGCCGCGCTGGCTCACCCTGCTGCTTGCGACCCTGGCGACGCTGATCGGCATCGGCGTCCTCTGGACGATCGCGCCTGCGCCCGTCTGCTACGACGGTGGCTATGTGCCGCTGACCGACGATGTCGGGATACTCCCCGGCCCGCAGCCGTGCTCTGACGGGGGCGAGGGTCCGGCGCTAACCGCCGCCGGCATCCTGCTCGCCCTGCTCGCAGCGCAGTTCGTGGTCGCGTTCACGGTCGTGCGGCACCGGCGGATGGTGATGCTGATCATCGGTGGCGCGATGCTGCTGGTGCTGCTGGTGGGGCTGATGGCGACCGCGGCCGCGGCGAACCAGCCGGTCATCTACTACTAGCCACGTAGGGTCGGAGGATGTTCTCGTACTACGCGATTCTCGTGCTCACCCTCAGCCTCGCCGCAGCCGTCCTGGCGGGAATCGATGGGGGGATGCGCCTGCGCCGCGCTGCTCGGCCGCTCGCGATCGCCGTGCTCGTGCTGGCGATCGTGCTGCTGTTCACGCTGGTCGCGTGGTACTTCCTGGGGCTCTTGCCGCTCGCGGCGGCCGTGATGGTGCTGCTCTTGGTGGCGCTCATCGCCCAGTTCGCGACGGACCCGGCGGGGCAGCGCCGGAAGCTCACGATCGTGGCCGCCGTCGTGACACTGCTCGCGCTGGTCAGCCTCTGGCCGATCGTCGGTCTACTGGCCACGACATGACCCTTGCCGACGGCACCGGACGCCTCGCGCGCTGGGTGCTCCCCGTGGCCGCGGCCGTCGCGGGATGGTCCGCCCTGCTGTGGGCCCTGCGCCCGCACTGGGCCTACTGCGTCGACGGGATCGATGCGGCGCACAGCTATTGTGACGACGGCGTCTTCAGCGTGTCGGCGCAGCTCGGCATCGCCGGGTTGCTCGTGCTACTGGTCGCGTATTCGATCGTCGTCGTCACCGTCAAGCGACGACCGGTCCGCATTGCCGGAATCGTCGTGATCGCCGTCGCGATGCTCGCCAGTCTGGCCCTGCTCGAGGTGCCGCTGGAAGAGGTTCCCCTGACCATCGTCGACTAACGACGCCGAGAACGACGGATGCCGCCCCAGCGTGCTGGGACGGCATCCATTCGTTGCTGTGGCTGACTAGCCCTCGGCCGGAGCCTCGGGGCCGTCGGACGCGGCCACCGACGAGTCGGTGTCGGCCGCGTCGGCGTCATCGACCACCGGGGCGAGCGACAGCTTGCCGCGGTCGTCCATCTTGGTGATCTCGACCATGATCTTCTGGCCGACGACGAGCACGTCTTCGACGTTCTCGACGCGCTTGCCACCGGCGAGCTTGCGCACCTCACTGATGTGCAGCAGGCCGTCCTTGCCGGGCATGAGCGACACGAACGCGCCGAACGTGGCCAGCTTGACGACGGTTCCGAGGAACCGCTCACCCACCTCGGGGTTGATCGGGTTGCCGATCGCCAGCACTTGGGCGCGGGCGGCCTCGGCCGAGGGTCCGTCGACGGCGCCGATGTACACGGTTCCGTCTTCCTCGATCGAGATGTCGGCGCCGGTCTCGTCCTGGATGGCGTTGATCG
>JBDTQN010000305.1:0-3163 GCA_039932215.1 Pseudolysinimonas sp.
ACACCCACATCCCGATCGTCGCCGAGATGCCCCACGGCGGCTTCAAGCACTCCGGTTACGGCAAAGACCTCTCCAACTACGGGTTCGAGGACTACACGCGGATCAAGCACGTCATGTCGTTCCTCGGAACGACATGACAAAAGGCGCAGTATGTCGTCTCCCGGAGGGCCGCCGGAGGCCACAATAGAAAAGTGACGGACGAGCTCGAGCACACGCGCAACGTCGAGCGTCCGACCCCGCCCGCACTGGTCGAGCCACCCGCGCCCGCGAAGGGCGAGGTACCGAAGCCCGCCAGCACCCCCGAACCCGCACCCGCCGCGGCGCTCCCCGTCGACACCGCCTCAGGCACGCCCGAGCCGCGTCGCCCCTACCGGCTCAAGATGGCCGACGGGGTCGTCGTCAACCTCGACCTCACCGTCTACCTCGGCCGTCGGCCCAGCGTGCCCCGGGTCGCCAGCGATCGCCGCGTGCGGTTGGTCGCGGTGCCGTCCGCCGAGAAAGAGGTGTCGGCGACGCACCTCGAGCTTCGTCTGACGGGCGACGCCGTCGTCGCCACCGACATGCGCTCGACGAACGGCTCCACCGTGATCGTGCCCGGGTCGAAGCCGCGCACGCTGCTGCGCGGCGAATCCGCGGTGGTCACGCCCGGGACGCTCATCGACCTCGGAGACGGCAACCTGCTCGAGGTGCTGTCGCCCGAGCGCCTCACCCTCGAAGAGGCAGAGGCGACCGGATGAGTCACATCGGAAGAGACCGGGCCGGCCACCGCATCCAGATCCCGGGTGGCGGCACCATCGTGTTGAGCTGGGCGGCGCGCAGCGACGTCGGGCACCGGCGCACCAGCAACGAAGACAGCGTCGTTGTCGCATCGCCGATCTTCGCGGTGGCAGACGGCATGGGTGGGCATGCGGCCGGTGACCGCGCCAGTGCGGCGGCCGTCGAGCACCTGCAGCCGCGCAAGGGCGTGAAGTTCTCTGACGTCGAGACGCTCGTGCGCTCGCTAGCTGCCGCCGCCGACGACATCGACACGCTGGCCGAGGGCATCCCGATCGGCGTCGGGACCACCGTCACCGGTGCGGCCTTGATGCTTCTCGACGGTGTCCCGGTGTTCGCCGTGTTCAACATCGGCGACAGCCGGGTCTACAGCTTTGAGGGAAACGAACTGGTGCGGGTCACCACCGACCATTCGGTCGTGCAAGAGCTGGTCGACGCGGGCGTGATCGCCGCGGAAGACGCCGAGAGTCACCCCGACAGCAACGTCATCACGCGGGCGCTGGGGTTCCGCGACGACCCGCGCCCGGATGTCGTGATGATCCCGGTGCGCAAAGGGCTGCGGTTGCTGATCTGCTCCGACGGCCTCACGAAAGAGCTGGGCGACGAGCGGATCCGCCTGCACTTGGCCGCCGGGATGCCCGCTGACGAGACCGCCGGAGCGCTGGTCGACGCGGCGCTCGCCGCGGGCGGACGCGACAACGTCACGGTCGCCGTGGTCGACGTGACGGGCGCCCCAGCCGGGCTCTCTCCCGATGGGGGGCCGCCCGATTTGGGGGAGGCGTAGGCCGCCCCCGTTCAGGGGTCAACCGCCCGGTCTGTGGACGCTGTCTGCCTAGAATGAGCAGGTTCTTTCGGCTGGGGAGGAGGTATCGTGGCGCGCCGTTTGCCGTCTCAGCCTCCCGTGCTGCCCGGATTCTCGTACGTTCACGTACTGGGGTCGGGCGGCTTCGCCGACGTGTTCCTCTACGAACAGAACATGCCGCGCCGCCAGGTCGCTGTCAAGGTCATGCTCGCCGAGGTCGTCAACGACCAGGTTCGGCAGATGTTCCAGGCTGAGGCCAACCTGATGGCCCAGCTCAGCGGGCACCCGTCGATCCTCACCGTCTATCAGGCGGGGGTCTCGGCCGATGGCCGTCCCTACCTCGTCATGGAGCTCTGCTCGGCGAGCCTGAGCGAGCGGTACCGGCGCGAGCGCATCTCGGTCGCCGAGGTGCTGCGCATTGCCGTGAAGATCGGCAGCGCCGTCGAAACCGCTCACCGCGCCGGGGTGCTGCACCGCGACATCAAGCCTTCCAACATCCTGCTGACCGCCTACGGGCACCCGGTGCTCTCTGACTTCGGCATCGCTGCGTCGATCGCGGTCGCCAAAGAAGAGGACTCGGTCGGTCTCTCGATCCCGTGGTCGGCGCCCGAGGTGCTGCTGGATGAGACGCCGGGGTCGATCACGAGCGAGGTCTGGTCGCTCGGGGCGACCGTCTACTCGCTGCTCGCCGGACGCTCGCCGTTCGAGGTGCCCGGAGGCTCCAACTCGTCGACCGACCTGATGTCGCGCATCGCCCGTGCCAAGCCGCAACCGATCGGCCGCGCCGACGTGCCCGCCAGCCTCGACGCACTGCTTCGCCGCGCGATGTCGCGCAAGCCCGAACTGCGTCCCGCCAGCGCGCTCGACTTCGTGCGCGAACTGCAGGTCATCGAAACCGAACTGGGCGTGAACCAGACCCCGATCGAGGTGTCGATGGACGAGTGGGCCTCGGCCACCGTCAGCGACATGGAAGACCGCACCCGGCTGCGTCCGGTCGCGTCGGGTTCGGGCGGTTCCACGCCGACACCCCGCCGGCGCCGCCGGGCGATCGCCGCGGCCGCCGCCGGCTACCAGGGCGTGGGAACGGTGCGCGAGGGCAGCGGTCAGAACCGGTTCAGCGAGAGCCGGCCGGTCGAACTCACCCGACGCCAGCGCGCCATCACGTGGGTCCTGGTGGGCGCCTCCGTGCTCGTCGTGGCGCTCGCCATCACCGTCGTGGTCGTGCTGCTGCGGGTCACGAGTTCGAGCGGCATCCCCGTCGTCACCGACATCGCCGCCACCGAAACCGGCGGTACCGTCGAGTTCAGCTGGCCGGACCCCGGTCTCGACGATGGCGACCGGTACCAGATCCAGGTGCGCGACGGCACCTCCAGCATCCAGCTGTCGCCCGAGTTCCGCGTCGACGCCGAGACCGGAGACACGGTCTGCATCACCGTCACCGTGAACCGCCAGGGAAAGACCGGCGACCCGAGCAGCGAAAAGTGCATCGACGTCCTCGAGGACTGATCCCATGTTGCGCAGCTGGCTGAAAGCCCATCGCTCACTCGTCGCCACGGCGACGAGTGGTGTGGTGATCGCCGCGCTCAT
>JBDTQN010000306.1:0-3133 GCA_039932215.1 Pseudolysinimonas sp.
GGATCTTGATGGCGACGGTGCGGCCGATGACGAGGTCGGTCGCCTGCCAGACCTCACCCATCCCGCCGATCGCGATGCGGGAGGCGAGCTGGTACCGGCCACCGAAGGTGACGCCGCTCGAGGGCCTCATTTGCTTAGCACCGCCTCCATGACTGTCCGCGCGATCGGCGCGGCGACCCGGTTGCCGAACCCCGACTGCCCGAGTCCGCCACCGTTCTCGACAACGACGGCGACGGCCACGCGAGGATCGTTCGCCGGGGCGAACCCGGTGAACCACAACGTGTACGGCTCGCCATCGCCGTTCTCCGCCGTGCCGGTCTTGCCCGCGACGTCGACACCATTGATTCTGGCATTACTAGCGGCCCCGTTGGCGACGCCGTTCACCATCATCTGGGTCATCGTCGCCGCCGTCTGCCCGCTGATCGGCGTGCTGTACACCTCGGGCGAGAAACCCTGCAGCACGGTGAGGTCGGGAGCGGAGATGCTTTCGACCAGGGTCGGCTTCATCAGCTGACCCCCGTTGGCGATCGCGGCCGACACCATGGCCATCTGCAGCGGAGACACCCGGTCGCTCGCCTGGCCGAACGACGAGAGCATCTGCTCGGCGTCGCTCACGGTCGGCGGGTACACGCTCGGCTCGACCCGCATCGGCACGGTGATGTCGTCGTCGCCGAAGCCGAACTCGCGCGCCTGCTGGGCGATCGTGCTGTATCCGAGCTGCAGACCGAGCTGGGCGAACGGGATGTTGCACGACAACCGCAGCGCTGTCGCGATCGACGCGGTGGCCCCGCCGCCGCACGCACCGCCTTCGGCGTTCGTGATCACGGCGTTGCTCTGCGGCAGGGTGAGAGTCGCCGGATTCGGGAACTCGGTGTCGGGGGTGAGCCCGTTCTCAAGGGCCGCGGCGGTGACGACGAGCTTGAACGTCGACCCGGGCGGGTTGAGATCGCCCGCGATGGTGCGGTTGATCAACGGGTCGTCAGCGTCGGCGAGGAGCGAGTCATAGGTCGCGCGGAACGCGGCGCCGTCGTGGGTCGCGAGTCCCGCCGGGTCGAAGGCCGGCTTCGAGACCATGGCCAGGATCGCGCCGGTCGACGGGTCGATGGCGACCACGGCGCCCTTCTGGTTGCCGAGCGCATCCCACGCCGCCTGCTGCACGGCGGGGTCGATAGTGAGCTCGACCGCGGCGCCCTTCGGGTTCTGGCCGGTGATGATCGCGTTGAGCTGGTCGAGGAACTGATCGTTCGCCGTCCCGCTCAGGTAATCGTTGAGCGAGCCCTCGATACCGGTGTTGCCCTGATTCAGGGTGAAGTATCCGGTGACCGCCGAGTACATCGGCCCGTTGAGGTACTGCCGCTGGTACTTGTACTCGTCATCGACGGGAACCGAAACGGCGATCGGCTCACCGTTGACCAGGATGGGGCCACGCTCGGCCGAGAAGCTCGCATAAAGGGTGCGCGCGTTGCGGCCGTCTGCCTTGAGGTTGTCTTGCTGGAACACCTGGATGATCGTTGACGAGCTGAACAGCGCGAGGAACATGATCAGCACCACGATGCTGACGCGTCTCAGTTCTTTGTTCATTGCTCCACCACCAGGCGTGGCTGGCTTCGCACCGAGTCGGAGAGTCGCAGCAGCAGGGCGACGATGATCCAGTTGGCGACCAGCGACGACCCTCCGGCGGCGAGGAAGGGCGTGGTCAGGCCGGTGAGCGGAATCACCCGCGTCACGCCGCCGATCACCACGAACACCTGCAGGGCGACGACGAACGAGAGCCCGACGCCGAGGAGGCGACCGAAGTCGTCTTGGCCGGTGAACCCGATGCGAAACCCGCGCGAGACGAAGAGCAGGTACAGGGCGAGGATGGCGAAGAGGCCGATGAGGCCGAGCTCCTCGCCGAGGCTCGCGATGATGTAGTCGCTCTCGGCGAGCGGCACGATGTCGGGGCGCCCCTGCCCGAGCCCGGTGCCGACGAGACCGCCGTCGGCGAGACCGAAGAGCCCTTGCACCAGCTGGTAGCTGCCGCCCTGCTGGTCGTAGATCGCCGGGTTGAACGAGTCGAGCCAGGCGTCGAACCGGGATCCGACGTAGCCGAGCAGTCGGCTCGCGGCGATCGCGCCGCCCAGGAACAGCACCATGCCGAGAACGATCCAGCTGAGGCGCCCGGTTGCGACGTAGATCATCACCAGGAACAGCCCGAAGTACAGGAGCGACGTGCCCAGGTCGCGCTGCAGCACCAGCACCGCCATGGCGAGCACCCAGATGATCAGGATCGGGCCCAGGTCGCGTGCACGCGGGAACTGCATGCCGAGAAAACGCCGGCCGACCATCGAGAGCGAGTCGCGCGCCTGCACCAGGTAGCCGGCGAAGAACACCGCGAGCGCGATCTTCGCGAGTTCGCCGGGCTGGAACGACAGCGGGCCGATCTGGATCCAGATGTAGGCGCCGAAGCGGGGGCTGCGCAGGCCGGGGATCACCGGCAGCACGAGCAGCAGGAATGCCGTGAACATGGCGACGTAGCGGAACCGCTGCAGCACCCGATGGTTGCGGATCGCCAGCAGCACGGTCAGCGCGATGACCAGAGCGATCGCCGTCCAGGCGACCTGGCGGATGCCGGCCGCGTCCCAGCCGGTGAGCCCGTCCGCGATATCGAGGCGGGTGATCTCGGCGATGCCGAGGCCGTTCAGCAGGGTCGCGATGGGCAGGACGAAGGGGTCGGCATCCGGTGCCACCACCCGCAGAGCGATATGGATGCCGATGATGAGCAGCGCGAGCAGGGCACCGAGCAGAAGCACCGAGTTGCCGACCCGCCCGAGCGCGCCGAGCTGCACCAGGGCGATCGCCGCACCGGCGATGGCGATCGCGAACAGCAGGAGAACGAGCTCGATGTTGCGTCGCCGGGCCGGAGCGCGCAGCCGCACGCGGATCGCACCCGTGAACGTGGCTCGCGCGGCGGCGTCGACACCTCCGTCGGAGGCGGCGGGCACGGAATCCACGGTGGTGGTCATCCGCCTGACGCCCCCTGAGCGGCGGCCTCGAGGCGACTGATGATGTCGCCCGCATCCCGCAGGTTCTCGGCGTTGATGGTGGCGTTCACCGCATCCTGCTGGAAGGTCGGCAGGTCGGCGATCTCGAT
>JBDTQN010000307.1:0-3111 GCA_039932215.1 Pseudolysinimonas sp.
GGCACACCGACTTCGAGTTCGAGCTGCGACAGTTGCTGTGACACCGACGAGGACGAGTACGACAGGGCGGCGGCCACGGCGGCGATGGTTCCGCGGTGGTGGAGTTCGCGCAGCAGGGCGAGCCGGCGCAGGTCGATCATGGCGATACTTTACGCAGCCCGAACGATACCGTGCATGAAACATCGCTTTTGCTAATGCGTCGCCAGGCGCAGACTTGACCGGTGCCCACCCCCGCCGCTGTGCCCACGCTCGCCGACCTGCCCACCGTCGACGAGGTCGAGACCCTCGTCAAGAAGTGGCTCGCCGAGTCGCAGACCGCGAAGCCCGACCCGAGCGCCGAGCGCCTCGCCGGCGTACTGAAAGACCCGCGCGGGCTCGAGTTCACCCTCGGGTTCGTCGACGGCGTCATGCGCCCCGAAGACCTGAAGGTCGCTGCGAAGAAGCTCGAGCAGCTGGCGCACAAGATCCCGCGTTTCCTCCCCTGGTATCTGCGCTTCGCCATCCAGGTCGGCGGTGGCTTCGCGACCGTGCTCCCGTGGCCGATCATCCCGATCGCGCGCTGGGTGCTGCGCAAGATGGTGGGGCACCTCGTCGTCGACGCGACCCCGAAGCACCTCGACAAGACGCTGGCCGCTCTGCGCGCTGACGGCGTGCGGCTCAACATCAACCTGCTCGGCGAGGCCGTGCTCGGCGAACGCGAAGCCAACCGCCGCCTCCAGGGCACGAAAGAGCTGCTCGCGCGCGACGACGTCGACTATGTGTCGATCAAGGTCTCGTCGGTCGCGAGCCAGTTGTCGATGTGGGGTTTCGACGAGACCGTGACCCGGGTCGTCGAACGGCTGACGCCGCTCTATGAGCAGGCCGCACTGGCTCCCAGGGGTTCGGCCCGCACCACTAAGTTCATCAACCTCGACATGGAGGAGTACCGCGACCTGCACCTCACCATCGCGGTGTTCACCCGCCTGCTCGAGCAGCCGCGCATGCAGCACCTCGAGGCGGGCATCGTGCTGCAGGCGTACCTTCCGGATGCCGTGGCGGCTCTGCAGGCGCTGACCGGTTGGGCGCGAGCTCGCCGCGCCGCCGGCGGCGCCGGCATCAAGGTGCGCATCGTCAAGGGCGCCAACCTCGCCATGGAACGCGTCGACGCGACCGTGCACGACTGGCCGCTCGCGACCTGGTCGAGCAAGCAGGAGTCGGACACCAACTACAAGCGCATGATCGTGCGCGCCCTCACTCCCGAGAACCTCGACGCGGTGCGCGTCGGCATCGCGGGGCACAACCTCTTCGATCTGGCGTTCGCCTGGCTGCTCGCACAGCGCCGGTCCGTCACCACCCGGGTCGAGATCGAGATGCTGCTCGGCATGGCGGCCGCGCAGGCCGACGCCGTGCGCAAGACGACCGGTGGGCTGCTGCTGTACACGCCGGTGGTGCACCCCGAGGAGTTCGACGCCGCGATCAGCTACCTCGTCCGGCGTCTGGAAGAGAACGCGAGCACCGACAACTTCATGTCAGGACTCTTCGAACTGGATGACGCCGGCATCTACGGCCGGGAGCGCGACCGTTTCTCCGCGTCCCTCTCCGACCTCGACCTCGCACTGCCCGCCCCTCGCCGCACGCAGGACCGTCTGCACCCCGAGCTGCCGAACGCCGGGCGCGACTTCGAGAACGAAGCCGACACCGATCCGGCCCTTTCCGCCAACCGCGAGTGGGCGCGTGCGATCCTCGCGCGCAGCACGGACTCGCAGCTCGGCAAGAAGTCTGTCGCCGAGGCGGCTGTCGGATCCGAGGAGCAGCTCCGCCGCATCATCGCGACGAGCGCGGCCGCGGGCGAGATCTGGGGCCGCGTTCCCGGTAGCGACCGCGCGGAACTGCTCGATCGGGTCGGCGAGGTGCTGGCGGTGTTCCGCGGCCGCCTGATCGAGGTCATGGCGTCAGAGACCGGCAAGACGGTCGCCGAGGCCGACGTCGAGGTGAGTGAGGTCATCGACTTCGCGCACTTCTACGCCGCCCGCGCCCGCGAGCTCGCCGCCGTCGAAGACGCCGAGTTCGTGCCCGCCGGGGTCACCGTGGTCACCCCGCCCTGGAACTTCCCGGTCGCCATCCCCGGCGGAGGGGTTCTCGCGGCGCTCGCCGCCGGCAGCGCCGTTCTCTTCAAGCCGGCCCGTCAGGCGCAGCGTTCCGGCGCCGTCGTGGCCGAGGCGATGTGGGAGGCCGGTGTACCGCGCGACCTCGTCACGCTGGTCGACGTGTCGGGGCGCGACCTGGGGCAGCAGCTGGTGACGGCGCCCGAGGTCGGTCGCGTCATCCTGACCGGCAGTTTCGAGACCGCCGCGCTGTTCCGCTCCTGGAAGGCGGACCTGCCGCTGCTGGCGGAGACGAGCGGTAAGAACGCGATCATCGTGACCCCGAGCGCCGACCTCGACCTCGCCGTCGCGGATGTGGTGCGCAGTGCGTTCGGCAACGCCGGGCAGAAATGCTCGGCCGCGTCGCTGGTGATCCTGGTCGGATCTGTTGCGACGTCGGACCGGTTCCGCCGCCAGCTCGCCGACGCGGTGACCAGCATGAAGGTGGGGCAGCCGCAGGATCCGTCGACCCTGATGGGGCCGATCGTCGAGCCGGCGCAGGGCAAGCTGCTGCGCGGGCTGACCCAGTTGTCAGAGGGTGAGGAGTGGCTGGTGCAGCCGCGGCAGCTCGACGACGAGGGCAAGCTGTGGACCCCGGGTGTGCGTGACGGGGTACTGCCGGGGAGCGAGTTCCACCTCACCGAGTATTTCGGGCCGGTGCTCGGCATCATGACGGCGACGACTCTGGATGAGGCGATCGGCCTGCAGAATGCCGTCGACTACGGACTCACGGCCGGTATCCACTCGCTCGATACCGACGAGGTCGCGCGCTGGATGGACACCGTGCAGGCGGGCAACCTCTACATCAACCGGGTCATCACCGGCGCGATCGTGCGCCGCCAGCCGTTCGGCGGCTGGAAGCGCTCCGGCGTCGGGCCGGGCGCAAAGGTCGGCGGCCCGAACACGCTGTTCGTCCTCGGCGGCTGGAAGCCAGTTGAGGGCAAGCCGACCGGCGACCTCGCGCTCGGCGTGCTCGACCCGCGCGTTG
>JBDTQN010000308.1:0-3078 GCA_039932215.1 Pseudolysinimonas sp.
CCGGCTTGAGCCGTCCATGTACCAGTCCGACGCGCAACTCGGGCAGTGCGGCGCGCGCCCACTCGGGCACCGGAGTTCCGGCCGAATGTGCCTCGCAGATCGCCAGCCCGAACCGGTCGACGAGCCGGCGCAGCGGAGCGGTCACATGCGCGTAGGGCGCGCCGACCGCGGCCTGGGTGGTGTTCTCGGGTGGCGCCCCGTCGAACGGCGTGTACCCGGCACCCCGGAACAGCGATGACGCCGCATGCAGGATCGCCAGATGCTTCGGGTCGGCACCGTCGAGTTCACGCAGGTAGTCGCCGTAGCGCTCGCTCTCGGGCCACGGCCGGCCGAGTGCCCGCGCCTGGCGGCGGAACTTCGCGACCGCACTCGGATCCGCCGGCGGCATCGTGCGCAGGATGCCGACCCCGCCCTCGAGCATCATGCGGGCCGCCGCCATGCCGGTCATCAGCGACAACTGGGCGTTCCACGCCTCCAGCGGCAGCAACTCGCGCCGGTCCAGCGTGTACCGGCCGTCCTGCATCGAAACCAGCACCTCGGGGGTCGACAGACTGGCTCCGCCGCGCTGCGCCTCCAGGTTCACGCGGGCCTCACCCACGTCGCGCAGCAACCCGAGCAGGGCGGCGTCGGGGCCGCGGGCGGCCGCGAGGTCGGCCTGCGACGAGGGGTAGTCGAGCTGACGGCGGCTGCGGATGCGCGCACGGGCGACCGTGGTCGAGGTGACTTCTCCGGATGCGTCGAGCGCGTGCTCCCAGACGAAGGCCCCGCGCACCAGATCCGGCAGCAGCGATGCGGCACCCTCGCTGATCGGGACGGGGTGCAACGGGATGCGACCGTCGGCCGCATAGATCGTCTGGCCACGCGCGTGGGCCTCGGCATCGATCGCCCCACCCGGAGTCACGAACGCCGGCACATCCGCGATCGCGTACAACACCCGCCACCCGCCCCCGTCGCGCTCGATCGCGAACGCCTGATCGAGGTCGACGGACCCGGGCGGGTCCATGGTGACGAACTCGACGTCGGTGCGGTCGGCATCCGGAAGCGGCCTCGCCCCGATGATCGCGTCCGCCTCGGCGAGAACGTCGGGCGGGAACTCGCGCCTCAGCTCGAGTTCACCGGGAAGCGCCGCGAGGCGGGCGGCGAGTTCGTCGTGCGCGGCCTCCGCGGTCAGTTTCAGCGACGAGAGAGGCACCGTGCCAGCCTAAGCGCCGCCGCTTCTGCGGCGCTGACGCTTCGCGGGACGAGCGCGGTCGCCCCGCTGCGCTGGGCCAGCCTAAGCCGACGGCAACTCGTACCCGCGCGTTGCGTTGCCGTCGACGAGGCCGTCGCGCAGCAGCCCGGTGAGCGCCCGCTCGAGCTGTGCGGCATCCGGCCACGTCGCGGCGACCGTAGCGGCGGGAACGGCGGTGTCGCTGGCTCGCAGTTCGCGCAGAATCAGGCCACGCACCTGGCGGTCGCTGCCCTCGTAGCGTTTCTGCTTCGGCGCGGTCTTGCCGTCATAGGCGGGGTACCCCGCGGCACGCCAGGCGCAACGCTCGGCGAGCGGGCACACGTCGCAGCGCGGGGCGCGGACGGTGCAGACGGTCTGACCGAGTTCCATGGTGCCCGCGTTGACCAGTCGGGCTCGCGCGACGTCGTGCGGCAGTTGCGCCTCCATGGCGGCGAGCTCGCGCCGGGTCTGAGCCGGCCCGGCCTCGCCGACCCCGTCGACCGCACGTGCGAGCACGCGCCGCGCGTTGATGTCGACCACCGGGGTGCGCACGCCGTACGCGAACGCGGCCACGGCTCGCGCCGTGTACGGCCCCACGCCCGGAAGCGCCAGCAGCGCCTCCACATCGTGCGGCACGACGTTGCCGTGCTCGGCCGCGATCGCGGTCGCCGCCGCGTGCAGGTTGAGCGCGCGGCGGGGGTAGCCGAGGCGGTCCCACGCGCGCACGGCCTCACCCGGCGGCACCGAGGCGAGGTCTGCCGGTGTGGGCCAGCGGGTGAGCCATTCGTGCAGCCGTGGAATCACGCGCGCCACGGGTGTCTGCTGCAGCATGAACTCCGAGATCAGGATGCCCCAGGCCGGGTAGTCGTCAGCCCGCCACGGCAGATCGCGGTGTGCGGCCCCGTACCAGTCCGCGACGGGATCGAGGATCGGCGCGGGCACCCGATCAGGCTACGCGTGCGACCAGGTCCAGCATCCGCTCGATCGCCGTCTCGGCGGCGGCCTCGTCGTAGTCGCTGAGACTGTTGTCGATGAACAGGTGGCCGTCGCCGGGGTAGAGGAACAGCTCGGCACCGGCGTCGGCCACCAGGGTGCGCGCCGCGTCGATGTCGCCTTCGCCCACGAAGATCGGGTCGGCATCCATGCCATGGATCTGCAGCGGCACACTGGACGGCCAGACATCGCCGAACTCGTCGGCCGGAATCGCGCTGCCGACCAGGATGGCGGCACGCGCGCCGGGCTTGGTCTGCGCGAGCTGCTGGGCCGGCATCACACCGAGCGAGAGCCCGATGTAGACGACGTCGGTGTCGAGGCTGTCGGTGGCGGCGACGGCGTCATCGAGCAGCTTCTGGAATCCGACGGCCTTGGCGTTCGCCATGCCGCTCTCGAGGTCGGCGAATGCCTTGCCGTCGTAGACATCGGGCAGGTGCACGGTGTGCCCGGCCTGCTCGAAACGCTCGGCGAGGGCGACGACGCCGCTGGTGAGGCCTTGGGCGTGATGGAACAACACGATCTGAGTCATGTTCCTCACCGTACGCTGGGCTCATGACACGCTGGTCTCCGTCTCGCCGGGCCGTGCTCGAGTCGCTCGCCGACGAACTACTGCACAACTACGGCCGCGGGCGCACGATCGTTGCGGTCGACGGCCCCACCGCGTCGGGCAAGTCGACGTTCGCCGACGACCTGGCCGAGGCGATCCGCAAACAGGGACACGACGCGTTCCGCGCGTCGATCGACGACTTTCTGAAGCCACGGGCGGCGCGGTACGCGCAGGGCCGCGATTCGGCGAAAGGTCGCTACGAAGACGCGTACGACTACTCGGTGTTCCGGCGCGTGCTGATCGAGCCGTTCGGCATGAACGGCAGCAC
>JBDTQN010000309.1:0-3071 GCA_039932215.1 Pseudolysinimonas sp.
ATCAGCAGATCGCCCGCGTTCAGCCCGTTGCGCAGCAGCGCCAGCAGGTCGCCGTCGGTGATGACGATGACGACACCGATCAGGCCTAGCACGATGCCGCCGACCGCCCGCCAGGTCAGCCGTTCGCGCAACCCGCCCTGCACGACGGCGGGCAGCACGGCGGCGAGCACCACGATGAGCGCCGGGTTGACCGCGTTGATGAGCGAGGCATTGAGCGGGCTGGTGAACTGCAGCGCGAAATAGATCAGCAGACTGAAGCCGGTGATGCCCAGGATGCCGAGCAGGCCCAGCAGCGGAAGGTGACGCACGGCGGCCCGCCAGTCGGGCTTCTCGACCAGCTGGGCCACGATCACCAGCGGCACGAGCGCGAAAGCCCAGCGAATCCAGGTCAGAGAGATCGGGTCGACGCTGTCGAGCGCCGCCGCGCCGAACACGAAGTTCCCGGCCCAAAACAGGGTGGCGAGAACCAAGAACAACGCTGCCTTCACACCCCCCAAGCTATCTGCCCCCTCACCCACCCAACTCAGGGTGCACGAATCGCTAGTCGCGGCCGCGACAACTACTCGTTTGTGCACGCTGAGAAAGAACCGGGGGTGGGGCCGCGGCGGCGATTGTCGGGTTTCGACAACGCATTCGCCCTGACAGGCATGGGGTCCGACAATCGAAGGATGACCACTCAGGCGCCCAGCGCATCCACCAATGCCCCCGCCACGAGCACTGTCGACCGCACACCCAAGCCCAGCTTCACCAAGGGCCTGTTCCTGGGGCAGACGCAGTCCGAACTGGTGATGCCGTACCCTCTGCTCGCCGGTGACGAGCGCGCACGCGTCGACGCCGCCGTCACGAGCGCCCGCGACTACCTCAGCACGTTCGACGTCTGGAAGGCCGAAGACCAGGGCTGGGTCGGCGACGACGTCATCCGCGACCTGGGCGAGCGCAAGCTCACCGGCATGTTCATCGACGAGCAGTACGGCGGACTGGGCCTGAGCCAGTCCGGCTACTGCCGCGTCATGGAGGAGTTCGGCTACGTCGACGGCACCCTCGCCGTTGTGATGGGCGTGCACCAGTCGATCGGCACCAAACCGCTGTAC
This sequence comes from Pseudolysinimonas sp., assembly GCA_039932215.1. Lineage (GTDB taxonomy): Bacteria > Actinomycetota > Actinomycetes > Actinomycetales > Microbacteriaceae > JBDSKH01. Next base: position 1,092 of record JBDTQN010000309.1, read on the forward strand.
CTGTTCGGCACCGACGACCAGAAGGCGCGCTGGCTGCCCGACCTCGCCGCCGGCCGCAAACTCGCCGCGTTCGTGCTGACCGAGCCGAACGTCGGCAGCGACGCCTACAACCTCGAAACCTGGGCCGAGCGCCAGGCCGACGGGTCGTGGCTGCTGAACGGCGAAAAGCGCTGGATCGGCAACGGCGACAAAGACGTGCTCACCGTCTTCGCCCGCAGCGACCTCGGCCACGTCGCCCTGATCGTCGAGAAGGGCATGGAGGGGCTGTCGACCGGGCCGCGGTTCGACACGCTCGGCCTGCGCGCCAACCACCTCCAGCGGGTGCACTTCAAGAACGTGCGCGTGCCCGCCGAGAACCTGCTCGGAGAGCCGGGCGACGGCTTCCGCATCGCGATGAACACCCTCAACAACGGCCGCATGTCGATGGGTACCGCGATCGCGGGCGGCATGAAGCGGTTCCTCGAACTCGCGCTCGACCACGCCGAGACGCGCAAGCAGTTCGACCGGCACCTGATCGACTTCGAGATGGTCGAAGACAAGCTCGCCTGGATGGCCGCCCAGATCTATGGGCTCGAATCCTCCAGCTACCTGACGACAGGCATGGTGGATGCCGGCGTGGCCGACTTCTCGCTCGAAAGCGCGATGACCAAGGTCGAGGCCAGCGATCGCGGCTGGTACGCGCTGAACCGGGCGTTCCAGATCCTCGGGGGCGAAGCGTTCATGAACAAGCACCCGCTCGCGAAGGCGCTGCGCGACTTCCGCATCTTCCCGATCTTCGAAGGCTCCAACGACGTCATGCGCGCGTACGTCGCGCTCAACGGCATCAAGGCCCTCAGCGAAGACCTGCCCGATGTGGCGAGCATCAAGCTCAGTGATCCGGGCCGGGCGTTCGGCGAACTCGCGCCCTACGTGCAGGCGCGCATCAACCGCACCCTGCGGCCCGAGAAGCTGCAGGGCGCGCATCCCGCGTTCGCCGGCCACGTGGGCAGACTCGCCGGGCAGATCAACCACCTCCGCGACGGCGCCGAGTCGGCGTTGCGCAAGCACGGCAAGAAGATCCAAGAGAAGCAGCTGATCCAGAAGCGGCTCGCCGAAGCGGCATCCGGTATCTACTCGCAAGTGGCCGTGATCTCCCGCGCGTCGGCCGTGTTCGCCCGCGACGGCGAACCGATCTCGGGCGCCGAGAAGACGGTCGCCATGAACTATCTGAAGAAGACCGAGCGCGAGGTCGGACGCGAACTGCGCGGCCTCGAAGTGAACGACGACAAGTACGTGTCGCTCATCGGCCGCTCGGTGCGCGACCGACGGGGCTACCCGTTCCAGTTGTGAGCAGACGCGGGCGTAGCATTCGCAGGTGACTGATCGCGCGGCGAAGGGCCCGACCAAGCCCGGCACCAAGCCCACGACCGGTGCGCGGATTCGCGCGCGAGTGTCGCAGGTCACCGGCTCGGTGACGGTCCCGCCCAGCGCGCCCAGCCCATCCACCGACCACAGCGACGTGATGCGCCGACCGCGTCAGCCCGGACTCGTCAACAACGCCGTCTACCTGAACGGCGCGCGGGTCGAGAGCCCCGGATCGTTGCAGGGCACGTTCCAAGCGCTCGACAAGCACCCGGACGCGCTCGCCTGGATCGGCCTGTACCGCCCCGGCCGCGAGATGCTCGACCAGCTCGCCGACGAATTCGACCTGCACGAACTCGCGATCGAAGACGCCGTCAGCGCGCACCAGCGGCCGAAGATCGAACGCTACGGCGACACCCTCTTCATGGTGCTGCGGGCCGCGCACTATGACGACGCGCACGAGCGGGTGGACTTCGGCGAACTGCACATCTTCGGCGGCGCCAACTTCGTCGTCACGGTGCGGCACAGCGAGGCGCCCGATCTGGCGCTCGTCCGGCAGCGCATGGAGACGACGCCCGCCGCCCTCGACGAGGGTGCCGAGGCGATTCTGTACGCCATCTTGGATGCGGTTGTCGACGG
>JBDTQN010000310.1:0-3070 GCA_039932215.1 Pseudolysinimonas sp.
TCTGCTTCTTCCAGGCAGCATCCAAGTTCAAGGTGCGGTACTCCACCTTCGGTTTCGACACCGCCGCCCAGCTGGACGACGGCGATATGTGGCCGACATCGTTTGCGCTGAACAAGCTCACAGTCGCCGACGAGAAAGCGCTCGCTGCCCTCGTAAAGAAGGCAGCGGGGTGACCCCCTAGTCTCGACGCATGGCCGACCTGGCAGACCGACTCGTCCCCGTGGCGCGCGCCCTGCTGGACCCGGGCGAAACCCTCACCGGATGCTGCGTCGCCACCTGGCAGAAGACGTTCAGCGGGGGCATGGTCGCCATCGCCGTCTCCCCCACCCGTATCGTCGTCCAGCGGCTCGATCGTCGTTTCACTCCCACCGGTACCGCGATCTCGCTTCCGCCGGATCGCATCGCGCGTGCCGAGCTGATGAACGGGATCGGCGGGAGCGTCAGCGCCCCGTCACTGATCCTTGATGCCGTCAGCATCACCGTTGCCCTCTCCCCCGTCGACGGCGATCGGCTTCGTCTGATGCTCATGGGATCTGGCGGGCAGATACAGCACGACGGCATCGCCGCGTTGCTGTCATACCTTGAACCATTGCTTGAGGCCAGTCCCTGACAATTCGCTGTTTCGCTGTCTACCCCCTTGCCGGATCGCCGTCGTGATGCTTTTGTGATCTTCAACCATCGCTGCTCATTGGGGAGGAACGTTGTCAGACACGATCGAGGTGCACATCGCACCGCTGACCGATTCTCATCTCCGAGTTCAGTGGCTGAGTGCCGACCACGGTCTGTGGGTCGCTACGGGGCTCTCGGAACGCAACACGCTGATGCATCTCGGTCGGGTCGACCTCGTTGATCAGTTGTACGACGCCTACGACCGGGTGGGCAGCACTATCGGGTCGTTCGCGACGCTCGGCGAGGCCAAGGCGCAGGTCGAACTCCACTCGTGACGGCGGCGCCTCTGATTGCGCCGCCCAGCAGAAGCCCGATCACGAGGTAGGTCGCGAGCGACTGTGACCCGCTGATCAGCAGCTGGTCCCACCACGGCCGCTCCCCCGTGACAAGCGGGTAGTCCCACGAGAAGCGGGACGTCCCCCACGCGGCGAGGGCGACGAGCACGACACCGGAGGCGACGCCTGTCGCCCGCGGAAGCGAACCGAGCAGGAGAGTGGCGGCCGCCGCCAGTACGACCACCACTCCCCCGACGACGATCGCCGGCGACGGCTCGACCACCTGGAAGGGGACGCCGTCGAGGCCGACCAGAACTCCGGCCTGCAGGCCCGCTGCGATCAGCTGGGTCACCGCGAGAGCCGCGAAGACCAGCATGCCGAGCGCGATCCCCGCCCCCAGGTGTCGAATGGTCATCCGGCAGGAATCGCCGTCAGCTCGACCGTGCCACTGCCGGGCACCGTCAGGGTCAGCGGCGCCACGACGTCGGGTCCGGCGACCACCAGGTTGGCCGACGCCGACCTCCAGCCGCCCAGCTTCGTCGAGGCGGGCAGAGACCCGTCGGGGACGAGCACCGCCTGCCAGCCGGTGCCGTGCACCGCGTCGTCGACGCGGAGCGCCACCCCGCCGGCCGCGAACACGGTGGCGGGCACGCAGGACGACGCGGTGTACCCGCCGCCCGCGGACACCGCGACCACGCACACCTGGCCACGAAGGTCGAGCGCCGTCCAATAGCGGATTCCGTCGGCAGATCCGACGGAACGCGCCGTGGCCGCGACCAGGCCGCCCTGGCCGTGCAGGGCGAGCGGAACGGCGGCGGGAAGCCGGTCGCCCGCCACCTGCGCCTGCGCGAGCACGCCGAGCGTGTCGCGCAGCGGAGCCGGATCGTCTCCTTGAGCGCCGAGGGCCCCACCGAGCGTCAGGAGCCCCGCCACGGCGAGCGTCACGCCGGCACCGGCTGCGATGCGCATGCGGCGGCTCATGCGATGTACCTCGTGCACGTCACGCGCAGCGGCGAAGCGCTGCCGAGCCCCTCCCACGACCAACTGCAGCGGGATTTGGTGTTCGACTGGGCGCCGTGCGTGAACGACGCCGTGCCGCCGCGATTGGTCGACGCGCTGAAGAGGATGGCGCCGTTCGTCGCGTTGACCGTGGCGATGTGGAAGTAGATCGACGGATGCGTCGCCGAAACGAAACCGGTACCGCCGACGTGCGTACCGGTCGATGACAGAACCCCGACGTTCTCGGCGCGGAGCGTCGAGTACGCGTAGGTCGATGTGGTGTGCGCCTGAGCCGCGATGGCGGGCGTCGCCAGGGTCAGACCCGCGGCGAGAGCCGCAAACGCGGCAGCACGCCCCCAGGGGCGTGGGTGTGTGAGTCGTGGATAGGAGCGGGAGCCGGGCATATGCGACCTCTCTCGAAGATGGCTCGGGTTTTGCACGACGCTACTGATCGGTAGCGCTACTGTCAAGTAGCATCCCGGCTGACGTTTACTCTGGCGGTTCGGCGTGCTTGCATGGGCGCATGGCGACGGTGTCCGACCTCGATGCAGCGCTCGGTCCCGGTCGAGCGACCCAGTCCGCAATCTTCCGAGCGGGGGTCTCGGGTCGCGAGCCGCGCATCCCGGTGCGCTGGCCAGAACTGATCGCGAAGGCGGAACGCGCGATGTCGGCCGAGGCCTGGGCGTATGTGCACGGTTCGGCCGGCATCGAGACGACCGCCGAGGCGAACGCCGCGGCATTCGATGACTGGCGCATCGTGCCTCGGGTGCTGCGCGATGTCACGGGGCGTGACCTCTCGGTCGATTTGTTCGGCCATCACTATGACACCCCGCTGATCGCCGCCCCGGTCGGGGTGCTCGAACTTGTGGATGACGACGCCGATCTCGCGATCGCGCGAGCGGCCGCGAGCATGGGCATCCCCGCCGTCCTGTCGACCCAGGCCTCGATCCCGATGGAGCGCGTCGCCGCGGAGGGCGGCGGTGGCCCGCTCTGGTTCCAGCTCTACTGGAGCTCGGATGACGAGTTGGTCGAGAGCCTGGTGCGGCGTGCCGAGGCGATCGGCGCCCACGCGATCGAGGTGACGCTCGACACGCAGCAGCTCGGCTGGCGTCCCCGCGATCTCGATC
>JBDTQN010000311.1:0-3066 GCA_039932215.1 Pseudolysinimonas sp.
ATCATTTCATTGCTGCCGGTCGAGCTCACGGGAACCTACCTCAGGGACGAGGAGATCCTGGTGCGCAACCGCCCATTGAACATCAACCCCGGTTTCGAGGTGCTCACTCCCCTGCTTTTGAGCAACGGGGATGTGTTCATCGTGAACCGCGGCTGGGTTCCCACCGGTGAAGACCAGAACGCACCGGACTCCGTTCCGGCCGCTCCCGCCGGGGAGGTCACCGTGATCGCCCGGCTCAAGCAGGGCGAACCGTCACTGGCCGGGCGCAGCGCCACCGGCAACCAGATTGCCACAATCAACCTGACCGAGATCGCCGAACGGCTCGGTACCGACACCTACACCGGCGCCTACGGCCTGATGAAGTCAGAGGACCCGGCGACAGCCGACCGGCCGACGGCCGTGACCCGGCCGGTCCGCGACGAGGGACCGCACCTGTCGTACGCGTTCCAGTGGTTCGTGTTCGCTCTGATGGGCTTCATCGGCCTGGGCTGGGCAGCCCGCCAGGAGTACCGCACCATCAACGCGGAGGACCCCGACGAGCGCGTCAGGGCCGCAGACCGGGCTCGCCGCCAAGCGGCCAAACCGCGCAGCGACGCCGACATCGAGGACGAGCTGGTCGACCAACACTCCTGACCGGCACCGGCCGGCGTGAAGCGCCGGCACGCACCGGCCGGGCGGCTAGGCCAGCGTGATCAGATCCAGGTAGTCCTTGTTCCAGTGGTCCTCGGTGCCGTCGGGCATGATGAGAACCCGCTCGGGGTTGAGCGCCTCGACGGCGCCCTCATCGTGGCTGACCAGGACCACGGCGCCGGTGAAGTGAGCCAGGGCGTCGAGAATCTCTTCACGGCTGGCCGGGTCGAGGTTGTTGGTCGGTTCGTCGAGCAGCAGCACGTTGGCTCCGGAGACCACGATCATGGCCAGAGCCAGACGGGTTTTCTCGCCGCCGGAGAGGACCCCGGCGGGCTTGTGCGAGTCGTCGCCGGTGAACAGGAACGAACCGAGGACCCGGCGGGCCTCCATCTCGGTGATGTTCGGCGAGGAGGAGATCATGTTCTGCAACACGCTGCGCTTCACGTCGATCGTCTCGTGCTCCTGCGCGTAGTAGCCGATCCGCAGGCCGTGACCCGACTCGACCTGTCCGGTGTCGGGCTTGTCGACGCCAGCCAGGATGCGGAGCAGGGTCGTCTTTCCTGCACCGTTCAAACCCAGCACCACCACCTTCGATCCGCGGTCGATTGCAAGATCGACGGCCGTGAAGATTTCGAGCGAGCCGTAGCTCTTCGAGAGGTCGGAGGCGCTGAGGGGGGTGCGCCCGCAGGCGACGGGGTCAGGGAAGCGCAACTTGGCGACGCGGTCCGAGACGCGCACGTCATCCAGGCCCGCGAGCATCTTCTCGGCGCGCGCCACCATCTGGTGTGCAGCCGCCGCCTTCGACGCCTTGGCGCCGAAACGCGCGGCCTGCAGCTGCAACGTCGTCGCCTTCTTCTCGACGTTGACGCGCTCCTTCTTGCGACGGTCCTCGTCTGACTCGCGCTGCCGCAGGTAGTGCTTCCAGCCCATGTTGTAGATGTCGATGACCTGGCGGTTGGCGTCGAGGTAGAAGACCTTGTTGACCACGTCTTCGACGAGGTGCACGTCGTGGCTGATCACGATGACGCCGCCGGCGTAGGTCTTCAAGAACTCGCGCAGCCACACCACCGAGTCGGCGTCGAGGTGGTTGGTGGGCTCGTCGAGGATCATCGTGTCGGCACCCGAAAACAGGATGCGCGCGAGTTCGATGCGACGGCGTTGCCCGCCGCTGAGCGTCTTCAGCTGCTGATCGAGGATGCGATCGGGCAGGGCCAGGTTCGAGGCGATCGCGGCGGCCTCCGCTTCGGCGGCGTAGCCCCCCAGTGAGAGGAAGCGATCTTCGAGGCGCGCGTACGCATCCATTCCCGCCTGGCTGACCGCGGCATCCGTGCTCGCCATGTCGAGGGTCGACTGCTGCAGCTGCAGCACGACGTGGCCGAGGCCGCGTGCGTCGAGGATGCGGGTGCGCGCCGTGTCGTCGAGGTTGCCCGCACGCGGATCTTGCGGGAGGTAGCCGATCTCGCCCGTGCGGTCGATCTTGCCGTTGGCCGACTCGGCCTGCCCCGCGAGCGTCTTCGTCAAGGTGGTCTTGCCGGCGCCGTTGCGGCCCACCAGCCCGATCTTGTCGCCCTTGTCGACGCGGAACGACACGTCGCTCATGAGAACGCGTGCGCCCACGCGGATCTCGAGGTCCTGCACGGCGAGCATGGGTGTGACGTTCCGTTTCGTCGGCGAGGGTGTGGGGAACGGCCCGAGTGGGCCAGCCCGCTAGTCTACCGGCATGACTTCGCTTGCACCGGCAGCCCCCCGCCGTCTCGTCCTCGCCGATCGAGTGCTCCCCCGCCACCTCGTCATCGACATCACGCTGGTCGTGCTCGGTGCCGCTCTCGTGGGCGGCCTGGCGCAGCTGTACATCCCGATCGAGCCCGTGCCGGTCACCGGCCAGACACTTGCGGTACTGCTCGTCGCGGCGACCCTGGGGGCTGTTCGTGGCTCGCTCGCGATGGTCGTCTACGCCGTCCTCGGTATCGTCGGCGTTCCGTGGTTCAGCGAGCACACGAGCGGCTGGTCCGTCATCGTCGGTGCGAGTGGCGGCTACATCGTCGGCTTCGTCCTCGCCGCCTTCGCGATCGGCTGGCTGTCGGAGCGCAAGTGGGACCGTCAGGTGCTGAAGGCTCTGGCGATCTTCGCCGGCGGTTCGTTGATCGTCTTCGCGGTCGGCCTGCCCTGGCTGTCGTTCGTGCTCGGCACCGACCTGAACACGACTCTTGAATACGGGCTCTACCCGTTCATTCTGGGCGGCGTCATCAAGGCCGCCATCGCCGCGGGTCTGCTGCCGCTGGCCTGGTGGGGCGCGAACAAGCTGAACGCCGACCGATAGCGGGGCCGCCTGAAACGCGGAACATCGAACGCGGTGCCGCCTGAAAGGCGGACCATCAAACCGGTGCCGCCTGAAAGGCGGACCATCAAACCGGTGCCGCCTGAAAGGCGGACCAT
>JBDTQN010000312.1:0-3063 GCA_039932215.1 Pseudolysinimonas sp.
ACCTCCACCGGCTCGAGGTCAGCGCCGTGGAAGATCGCCGCCTCGCGCAGCGACGCCACGGCGACCACTCGCACCCCGGGTACGAGCCGCGCCTCGGGCGCGTTCCCCGCGGGCACGACTACCGAGTCGAACCCCGCTCGGACGGCCGCCAGCACCGCGGGCAGCACTCCGGGCACGGGTCGCACTCGCCCATCGAGACCGAGTTCGCCGATGTGCACCACCCGCGCGACCGAGTGCGCCGAGACCTGGCCATCGGCCGCGAAGGCGGCGAGCGCGATTCCCAGATCGAATGACGAGCCGTGCTTGGGCAGCGACGCCGGCGAGAGGTTCACGGTGAGCTTGCGTCCGGTCAGCGGGATGCCGGCATTGCCGGCGGCGGCGCGCACGCGATCGCGGGCCTCGCCGAGGGCCGCGTCGGGCAGGCCGATGAGCACGAAGTTCGGGAGTTGCGCAGAGATGTCGGCTTCGATCTCGACGACGGCTCCGTCGATGCCGAGAAGGGCGACGGCGTGAGTGCGGCCGAGCGGCATCAGAACACCCCTTCGAGATGATCGACCGTCGCCGGGGCACGGCGAGGCGCCACCACCGCCACCGCATCGATGCGGATGCGGCCCGCGCCCGGGTGCGCATCGCACCAGGCCGCCGCCAGGCGCCGCAGTCGCGAGAGCTTGGCGACCGTGATCGCCTCGAGCGGATGACCGTACCGCATGCTGGTGCGCGTCTTCACCTCGACGAAGACGGTCTCGTCGCCGTCGCGCAGCACCAGGTCGATCTCGCCCTGCGGGCACCGCCAGTTGCGGTCGAGGACCGTCAGTCCGCGAGCGACCAGATGTCGTTCAGCGATACGTTCACCGCGTTGCCCGAGTTCGTCTTTCGCTGCCATGCATCGAGGATGCGGGCGCCGGGACGACGACGAGCGGGCGCGATCCCGTTCGGTGAGAAGCGCTTCGAATGCCGGGAAGGGAAGGAGTGGACGTTACTCGTCGAGCGCGAGTTCTTTCGGCAGCTCGAGATCCTTCTCGCCGCGCATCTCGACATTGACGTCTTTGAAGGTCAGCACCCGCACGCTCTTGACGAAGCGATCAGACCGGTAGACATCCCACACCCACACGTCGTTCATGGTGAGCTCGAAATAGAAGTCGTGCTCGGTGTCGTGCCGTTCGAGGGTGACGTCGTTCGCGAGATAGAAGCGTCGCTCGGTCTCGACCACATAGGTGAACTGCCCCACGACGTCGCGGTACTCGCGATACAGAGCCAGTTCGACCTCGCGGTCGTAGTCCTCGAACTCGTCGTCTTCCATTCGAACGAGTCTAGATCGCCTCGTCCAGCAGTGCCGACTCGAACAAACCCGGCTGCCGCAACCACGACCAGCGGTGCAGCGGCGACGGCCCGATGCGGTCGATCGCGGCGTAGTGCTCCGACGAGGCGTAGCCCTTGTTCGATGCCCAGAGGTAGCCGGGGTGCACCACGTCCGACGCGATCATGAGCCGGTCGCGCTCGACCTTGGCCAGAACGGATGCGGCGGCAACAGCCGCGCAGGTGCGGTCGGCTTTGATGCGCGTGACGACGCGGATGCCATGCGCTCGCACGGACGGCGACAAGGCCGGGGTGAGCCAGTCGTGCGATCCGTCGAGAATCACCACGGCATCCTGCACCACCAGCCCGGCGTCGAGCAGAGCCTCGAACGCCCGCGACGCCGCCAGACCGAGGCACCGGATGATGCCGATCGTCTCGATCTCGTCGTTGGTGGCGAGCCCGACGGCGTGCTCGCGCGCCCAGCGCTGCACGCCCGGGTAGAGCTCTTCGCGGCGCTGCTCGCTCAGAAGCTTCGAGTCCTTGAGCCCCACCGGAGCGGTGCGCGTGTGCTCATGCACGACGCTGACACCCACGCCGACCGGGCCGGCGAGTGCGCCCCGACCGACCTCGTCGACACCGATCACGATGCGGGCGCCGTCGCGCAGCAACTCACGCTCGAAGCGCAGAGTCGGCACGGACGAGGTCATGTCAGTTCAATCCCGCGTCCACGCCGGTGAACACGAACTCGTAGTTGTCGAGCCACGTCCAGCGGTCGAGCGGCCAGCTGATCAGGATGGCGCGGCCCACCACGTTCTCGTACGGCACGAACCCCTCACCCGGCTTGTCGCGGTTGTAGCGGGAGTCTTTCGAGTTGTAGCGGTTGTCGCCCATCACCCAGAGCGAATCCTCGGGCACCGTCACCTCGAAGTCATCGCCCGACACCGGCGTCGTGTTCGGCGGCAGCTTCACATACGGCTCTTCGAGCGGAACGCCGTTCACCGTCATCTGCCCGAACTCGTTGCAGCAGGCGACCTCGTCGCCCGGCAGGCCGATGACCCGCTTGATGAGGTGGTCGTTGCTGTCGGGTGCGGTCAGCCCGACGAACGACAGCAGCCAGTCGAAGAATCCGACCACCGGGTTCGGCTGCACCGGTGCGGGGACCTCGTCGAGCCACCCGCCCGGATCCTTGAAAACGACCACGTCGCCGCGCTCGATCGGGATCGCATCCGGAACCAACTCGTTCACGATGATGCGGTCGTTCTTGATCAGCGTGGACTCCATCGACTCCGACGGGATGTAGAACGAGCGGATCAGGAACGTCTTGATGAGGAACGAGATGACGACTGCCGCGACCAAGATGATGAGCACGTCGCGCAGGAACCTGGCGACACCGCCGCGCTTCGACTTGCGCGGCCGCAGATCGCTGCTCGCGGGCTCGGCGGCGTCGGCCCGCACAGGCTCCGCCGCAGGGACGGCAGCAGGAATGTCAGTCATCTCACCTCAAGGTCGAAGCAAGCATAAACAGGAATCCCCGTCACGCCTTGCGGCAGGACGGGGATTCCGAGGATCGTTCGGTGCAGATCGTTCGGCGGGACTACTAGTCGCGCTTCTCTTTGATCTTGGCCTTCTTGCCGCGGAGGTCGCGCAGGTAGTACAGCTTCGCGCGACGCACGTCACCCTTGGTGACGATCTCGATGTGGTCGATGACCGGCGAGTGCACCGGGAAGGTGCGCTCGACGCCGACCTGGAAGCTGACCTTGCGGACGG
>JBDTQN010000313.1:0-3061 GCA_039932215.1 Pseudolysinimonas sp.
GTGAGCCGGGCGCCCAGAGTGTGGATGAGCGGGTCGCCGCGATCGCGACCGTCACCCAGACCGTCGCCGACCGCGTGCCCGTCGTGGTCGGCACCGGCACGGCGCAACTGCACGAGACGATCGAGCTCACCGCGCGAGCGGTCGAACTGGGCATCGACGCCTCGCTGATCATCACGCCGTACTACGCCCGCCCCACGCAAGAGGCACTGTACGTCTGGTACAAGACCGTCGCGGCCGAGTTCCCCGATCTGCCGATCATCGCCTACAACGTTCCGTCGCGCACCGCGGTCGACATCGAGCCCGAGACGGTCGCCCGGCTCTACCGCGATGTCGAGAACTTCGTCGGCGTCAAAGAGACGACCAAAGATTTCGAGCACTTCTCCCGCGTGCTGCAGCTGTGCGGGCCGGAACTCATCGTCTGGTCGGGGATCGAGCTGCTCTGCCTGCCCCTGCTCGCCCTCGGCGGGGCCGGGTTCCTCAGCGCCACCGCCAACATCGCCCCGGCCGCACACGCGCGCATGTTCGAACTGTGGGAGGCGGGCGACCAGCAGGGCGCCCGCGACATCCATTACGGTCTGCACCCGCTCGTCGATCTGCTGTTCGTCGAGACGAACCCGGCACCCGGCAAATGGGTGCTCGAACAGCGCGGGTTGATCCGGTCGGGCTACGTGCGCCCGCCGCTGATCACCCCGACGGATGCCGGACTCACCAAGATCCGCGCGTTCATGTCGCAGGGTGAGCAGTACCTCACCCCGGTCGATCCGACCTACGCGATCGGAGCCCGCTGATGGCCCACCACGTTCCCGCGGATCTGCCCGACCGCATCCGGCACTACATCGACGGCGAGTTCGTCGACAGCGTCGACGGCGACACGTTCGACGTGCTCGATCCGGTCACCAATGAGACCTACATCACCGCTGCGGCCGGCAAGAAGGCCGACATCGATCTGGCTGTCGCCGCCGCGACGCGCGCGTTCAACGACGGCCCGTGGCCGCGCATGAAGCCGCGCGAGCGCTCACGCATTCTGAACAAGATCGCGGATGCCGTGGAGGCTCGCGACGCCGAACTGGCCGAGTGGGAGACCTACGACACCGGCCTGCCGATCACTCAGGCGCTCGGGCAGGCGCAACGCGCGGCCGAGAACTTCCGGTTCTTCGCCGACCTGATCGTCGCCCAGTCCGACGACACCTACAAGGTGCCGGGCGCCCAGGTGAATTACGTGAACCGCAAGCCGATCGGCGTTGCCGGGCTCATCACCCCGTGGAACACGCCCTTCATGCTGGAGAGCTGGAAGCTCGCCCCCTCGATCGCCTCAGGGTGCACCGTCGTGCTGAAGCCGGCGGAGTTCACGCCGCTGTCGGCGAGCCTGTGGGCCGGCATCTTCGAAGACGCGGGGCTGCCGCAGGGCGTCTTCAACCTGGTCAACGGTCTCGGTGAAGACGCGGGCGACGCACTCGTCAAGCACCCCGGCGTTCCGCTGATCTCGTTCACGGGCGAGAGCTCGACCGGCCAGCTGATCTTCGGCAATGCTGCGCCGATGCTCAAGGGCCTGTCGATGGAACTCGGCGGCAAGAGCCCCGCGGTGGTCTTCGCCGACGCCGACCTCGAGGCAGCCATCGACTCGACGCTGTTCGGAGTGTTCTCGCTCAACGGCGAGCGCTGCACCGCCGGCAGCCGCATCCTGGTCGAACGCTCGATCTATGACGAATTCTGTGAGCGCTACGCGGCGCGGGCGGCGAAGATCGTGGTCGGCGACCCGCACGACCCGAAGACCGAGGTCGGCGCGCTGGTTCATCCCGAGCACTACGACAAGGTGATGAGCTACGTCGAGATCGGCAAGGGCGAAGGCCGACTGCTGGCCGGCGGCGGGCGGCCCGCAGGGATGGACACCGGCAACTACGTCTCGCCCACCGTGTTCGCCGACGTCGCACCCACGGCCCGCATCTTCCAGGAAGAGATCTTCGGACCGGTCGTTGCCATCACCCCCTTCGACACCGACGCTGAAGCGCTCGAACTGGCGAATGGCGTCAAGTACGGGCTCGCCGCGTACCTCTGGACCACCGACCTCACCCGGGCTCACACGTTCGCTCAGAACGTCGAAGCCGGCATGGTGTGGCTCAACTCGCACAACGTGCGCGATCTGCGCACCCCGTTCGGTGGTGTCAAAGCGTCCGGCCTCGGACACGAGGGCGGCTACCGCTCGATCGACTTCTACACCGACCAGCAGGCCGTGCACATCACGCTCGGACCCGTCCACACTCCCCGATTCGGAAAGGGCTGACCAATGGCTGCTCTCCCCACACCGCCCGACATTGTGCGCTGCGCGTACCTCGACCTGGTCGTCACCGACCTCGCTGCCAGCCGCGAGTTCTACGTCGACGTGCTCGGACTCGTCGTCACCGAGGAGGACGACGACGCGATCTACCTGCGCAGCCTCGAAGAGTTCATCCACCACAACCTGGTGTTGCGCAAAGGCCCGGTCGCGGCGGCGGCGGCACTCGCGTTCCGGGTACGGACCCCCGAAGATGTCGACGCGGCCGAGAAGTACTTCCAGGCGTTGGGCTGCCGCACCGAGCGGGCACCGCACGGCTTCGTGAAGGGCGTCGGTGACGCGGTTCGGGTGACCGATCCGCTCGGATTCCCGTACGAGTTCTTCTATCAGGTCGAGCACGTCGAGCGCCTCGCCTGGCATTACGAGCTGTACACGCCCGGTGCGCTCGTGCGCCTCGATCACTTCAACCAGGTCACCCCCGATGTGCCCGTCGGACGCGCCTACCTCGAGGGCCTCGGATTCCGGGTCACCGAAGACATCCAAGACGACGACGGCGTCACCTACGCGGCCTGGATGCGTCGAAAAGACACCGTCCACGACACCGCGCTCACCGGCGGCGCGGGGCCGCGAATGCATCACATCGCGTTCTCGACGCACGAGAAGCACAACATCCTGGCCATCTGCGACAAGCTGGGCGCGCTGCGCCGGTCGGATGCCATCGAGCGCGGTCCCGGACGTCACGGGGTCTCGAACGCCTTCTACCTGTACCTGCGAGACCCCGACGGGCAT
>JBDTQN010000314.1:0-3044 GCA_039932215.1 Pseudolysinimonas sp.
CGGGCCAGGGGTTCAAGGTCGCCGAGGGTGCGCTCGCCACCGAGCAGCACCATCGACGACCCGTCATTGAGCGGGGATGAGTTGCCCGCGGTCACGGTGCCTTCCTCACGGAAGGCGGGCTTCAGCGCCGAGAGCGTCTCGACCGTCGAGTCGGCACGCACACCCTCGTCGCGGGTCAGGTCGACGCCGGGCACCGGCACGATCTCGCCGGCGAAGACGCCCGCGTCCCAGGCGGCGGCCGCCGTCTGATGCGAGCGGGCGGCGAACGCGTCCTGCTCGTCGCGCGAGATCCCGAACTCGTCGGCGAGTTGCTCGGCGGTCTCTCCCATCGGCACGACGATCTCCGACGGGTGCTTCGGGTTGCTCAGACGCCAGCCGAGGGTGGTCGACACGAGGGTCTCCCCGCCGACCGCGGTCGCCCCACCGGCGGGGTACTCGCCGTCCGGCTTCTGCACGACCCAGGGGGCGCGGCTCATCGACTCGACGCCGCCCGCGATGGCGACCTCGGCATCCCCGACCTCGATCATGCGACTGGCCTGCATCGCGGCATCGAGCCCCGAGCCGCACAGTCGGTTGATCGTCGTGCCCGTGACCGAGTCGGGGAGTCCGGCCAGCAGCACCGCCATGCGCGCCACATCCCGGTTGTCTTCGCCGGCCTGGTTCGCGTCGCCCAGGATCACGTCGCCGATGCGGGCCGGGTCGAGGTCGGGATGCCGGGCGAGGAGGGCGCGCAGAGTCGACGCCGCGAGGTCATCGGGACGCACCCCCGCGAGCGCCTTGCCGTAGCGGCCGAAGGGGGTGCGCACGGCGTCGAAGACGAACGAGGAGGTCATGCGAGGTCCAATCCGGTCAGTGAGCGCAGCTCGTCGAGCGTGACGTCGAAGGTGTCGAGCACCCGTGCGCCCTGGGCGCCCACCTCGAACACCGCGCGTTCGGTGTACACCCGGCTGACGCATCCCACCCCGGTGAGGGGATAGCTGCAGGCCTCGACCAGCTTGCTCGCGCCGTCTTTGGTGAGCAGATCCATCATGACCCACACCTGCTTCGCGCCGATGGCCAGATCCATCGCGCCGCCGACCGCGGGGATCGCATCGGCGCCCCCGGTGTGCCAGTTCGCCAGGTCGCCGCCGGTCGACACCTGGTACGCGCCGAGCACGCACACGTCGAGGTGGCCGCCGCGCATCATCGCGAACGAATCGGCCTGACTGAAGTACGCCGCACCGGCGAGCTCGGTGACGGGCTGCTTGCCGGCGTTGATCAGGTCGCCGTCAATCGCATCGCCGACGGCCGCCGGCCCCATCCCGAGCATGCCGTTCTCGGTGTGCAGCGTGACGTCGAGTTCGGCGGGCAGGTGGTCGGCGATCATCGTGGGCGCACCGATGCCCAGGTTCACGTACGCGCCGTACGGGATGTCGCGCGCGATGCGCGCGGCGAGAGCATCGCGGTCGAGAGTCATGCCGCGACCACTCTGTCGACGAAGATGCCCGGTGTCACGACGGCTTCGGGATCGAGCGAGCCCACCGGCACGATCTCGTGCACGGAGGCGATGGTCAGCGTCGCGGCGGTCGCCATCATCGGATTGAAGTTGCGGCTCGTCTTGCGATAGACGAGGTTGCCCAGTTGGTCGCCGCGGAAGGCGCCGATCAGCGCGACGTCGCCGCGGATCGGCGATTCGAGCACGTAGGTGCGGCCCTCGATGACGCGGGTCTCTTTGCCTTCGGCGAGCAGCGTGCCGACGCCGGTCGGGGTGAAGAACCCGCCGATGCCCGCTCCGCCGGCTCGGATGCGTTCGGCCAGGTTGCCCTGCGGCACGACCTCGAGGTCGACCTTGCCGGCCCGGTACAGCTCGTCGAACACGTACGAGTCGCTCTGGCGGGGAAACGAGCACACGACCTTGCGCACCCGGCCGTTGGCCAGGAGTCGCGCGATGCCGAAGTCGGCGTTGCCCGCGTTGTTGTTGACGATCGTGAGGTCGGCCGCACCCTGGTCGAGGAGGGCGTCGATCAGCGCGAGGGGCTGGCCGGCGAGGCCGAAGCCGCCGATGAGCACCGTCGACCCGTCGGCGACGCCGTCGACGGCGGCGGCCAGGTCGGGGACGAGCTTGGAGCGCATCGCGGGTGTCCTTCGTTGTTCGTCATGCGAACATGAGTTCGTAGAATGATACTACCAGCGCGCGTCGAGCGGCCAGCCCGTGTACGCCTCGGCGAGATACGTGCTGCCGGCGCGCGATTCGACGACGGAGCCGAGCTCGCCGAACCGGCGCAGGGTGTCGAACTCGGTGTCGGTGGGGCCCGCGTGCAGCATGCTCGTCATCCACCACGAGAAATGCTGGGCGCGCCAGATGCGCTTCAGGGCGGTCTGCGCGTAGCCGTCGATCAGTGTGCGCGACCCGTCGGCGAAGAACGCCTGCAGAGCCTGGTTGAGCAGCAGCACGTCGGCGATCGCCAGGTTCATGCCTTTCGCGCCCGTCGGCGGAACGGTGTGCGCGGCGTCTCCCATCAGGGCGACGTTGCCTTTCTGCAGCTGGTGCGCGACGAAGCTGCGGAACCGCAGCACGTCGCGCTGAAAGATCGGCCCCTCGATCAGTCCGCCCCCGACGCGGGTCTGCAGGCCGTCCCAGATCTCGGCGTCGCTCATCGACGCGGGGTCGAGGTTCGGGCCGCACTGCAGGTACATGCGTTGCACGGTCGCGGAGCGCTGGCTGATGAGCGCGAACCCGTCGGGCGATGCGGAGTAGATCAGCTCGGGCGCGCTCGGCGGCGCCTCACACAGGATGCCGAACCACGCGAACGGATACTCGCGAAAGTAGCCGCCGGTCTGCGACCCGGTGACGGCCTCGCGCGTGACGCTGCGCGATCCGTCGGCGCCGATGACGAAGTCGGCGACGATCTCGAAGCCGTCCCCGGCCGAGTCCGTCCCGGTAATGCGGGGCGTGGCGCTCTCGGCATCGTGCACCCCCGATACGGACCAGCCGAACCGCACATCGCCGCCGTCGGCGAGCCGGCGGGCGATCAGGTCTTTCAGCACCTCGTGCTGCGGGTAGA
>JBDTQN010000315.1:0-3035 GCA_039932215.1 Pseudolysinimonas sp.
GAGTTCGTCGATCCGCCGACCGCCGCGACGGCGATGATCGCGTTGAGGAACGACTGTTTCGTCATCACGTCGCTCGGCTTGCGATCGGCCGCGACCATCTCGACGATGAGCCGCCCGGTCTCGTGCGAGAGCGAGAGCAGCCGCGCGTCGGCGGCGGGCGTTCCCGCGAAGCCGGGGATCGTCATCCCGAGTGCTTCGGCGACGACCGCCATCGTCGACGCCGTGCCCATGGTGTTGCAGTGTCCTTTGCCGCGGATCATCGACTGTTCGGATGCGATGAACTGCCCGTTGGTGATCTTGCCGGCGCGTGCCTCTTCGCTCAGCCGCCAGACGTCGGTGCCGCAGCCGAGTGCCTCGCCACGGAAGTAGCCGGTGAGCATCGGCCCGCCCGGCACGACGACCGCGGGGATGTCTACGGAGGCCGCCGCCATCAGCAGGGCGGGGATCGTCTTGTCGCAGCCGCCCAGCAGCACGAGGCCGTCGATCGGGTTGGCGCGGAACATCTCCTCCATCGCCATCGCGGCCATGTTGCGCCAGAGCATCGCGGTGGGCTTCACCTGGGTCTCGCCGAGTGAGACGACGGGCAGGTTGTAGGGCGCGCCGCCGGCTTCCCAGATGCCGTTCTTCACGTGCTCGGCGACCTCGTTCAGGTGCATGTTGCACGGGGTCAGGTCGGAGGCGGTGTTCGCGATGGCGATCTGCGGTTTGCTGCCGTCGAGCGTGTCGGTCGGGTTGCCGCGGCGCATCCAGGCCCGGTGGATGTAGGCGTTGCGATCGTCACCCTCGTACCAGTCGGCACTGCGGAGCTCGCTCACCCGTTTTCCACCTATCTGAACGTCAGGCTAATATGCTGAATTATGGCATACGAGGGAATAGCCGCCACTGACGCGGTCTACGACCTCGCCGAGGGAGTGCTCTGGGACGATCATGCCGGTCTGGTGCGCTGGGTCGACATCTGGGCGGGGCGGGTACTGTCCGGTCGCCTCGAGACCACCGACCTCCACGGCACGCGGATCGTCGATACGACCGAGATCGTCATAGGCGACTATTCAGAGGCGCCCCAGACGGCGGGCGCCGTCGCACTCGCCGAAGACGGCGGCCTGCTCATCGCCGCGGCCCGTGGCCTCGCCACCATCTCCCCCGACGCACAGGTCTCGTTCGGCCCCGATCTGCTCGGCTCGCGGGGCAACGTGCGGCTCAACGACGGCAGCGTCGATCCGCAGGGCCGCTTCGTCGTTGGCTCGCTCTCACTGACCGATGAGACCGGCACCGAGGTGCTGTTGCGGGTGAATCCGGATGGCATGGTCGAGACCCTGCGCACCGGCATCCGGCTCTCGAACGGCATCGCCTTCTCCCCCGACGGCAGCACGATCTACCACGTCGACTCCCTCGCGCGAACGATCTCATCGCACGCCTACGAACCCGGCGCCTTCGACTCCGCCGAGCCGTGGGTCACCATCGTCGACGAACTGCCCCACTCCCCGGACGGCCTGACCGTCAGCGCCGACGGCGATCTGTGGATCGCCCAGTTCGGCGGCTCGGGCGTTGTGAGGTACTCCTCCGCCGGCAAGCTGATCGACGAGGTCACCATCGATGCCACGCAGGCGACCTGCCCGGCGTTCGTGGGACCCGGCCTCGACATCCTGGTCATCAGCTCGGCACAGGAGGGGCTCGACGTCTGGGCCGACAAGTCCGGCGCTCTGTTCGTCGCCCGCCCCGGTGCGGTCGGCCTGCCCGTGCCGCGCTGGAGCGGCAGCACCACCACCCCCTACTGGAAGGCAGCACCCGCATGAGACTCGTCCGCCTCGGCCCGAAGGGCACTGAGACCGCCGGCGCCCTGATCGACGACGACACGTTCGTCGACCTCTCTGACGTGGTCGGCGACTTCGACGAGCGGTTCTTCGGTTCGGGCACCCTCGCGACGCTCGGCACTGTCATTGCCGAGCGCGTGGCCGCGGGGCGCGTCGAACCGCGGGGCGACCGCCGCTTCGGTGCCCCGATCGCGCGCCCGCATCAGATCCTCTGCATCGGACTGAACTACAGCGACCACGCCGCCGAGACCGGGCAGGAGGTGCCCTCCGAGCCGATCCTGTTCACCAAGTCGCCGAACACCCTGAACGGACCGAACGACGACCTGCTGATTCCGCGCGGCTCGCAGAAGACCGACTGGGAGGTCGAACTCGGCATCGTGATCGGCAGCCACTGCTCGTACCTGGATGACGAGGCAGCGGCCGAAGCGGCGATCGCCGGGTACGTGCTGGTCAATGACGTCAGCGAGCGCGAGTGGCAGATCGAGCGCGGCGGCCAGTGGTCGAAGGGCAAGTCGGCTCCGACGTTCAACCCGGCCGGGCCCTACCTGGTCACCCCCGACGAGATCGGCGACGTGCGCGACCTCGACATGTGGCTCGACGTCGATGGCACCCGGCGCCAGACCGGCTCGACCTCGACCATGGTCTTCGGCCCGGCGTTCCTGGTGCACTACCTCAGCCAGTTCCTGGCGCTCGAGCCGGGCGATCTGATCAACACCGGCACTCCTCCGGGCGTGGGCCTCGGCATGAAGCCGCCGCAGTACCTGCACGGCGGCGAAACGTTGACCCTCGGGATCACGCGGCTGGGCACCCAGACGCAGCATGTCGTCGCGCACCCGACCGCAGCATCCTGATGCGCGCCCTCGTCGTCACCGCCCCCCGCCAGGCCGAGGTGCAGGATGTGCCCCGGCCCGTCGCGGAGCCGGGCCAGCTGGTGGTCGACGTCGAGCGCGTGGGCATCTGTGGCACCGACGTCGAGTTCTACACCGGCGACATGGCCTACTTCGACCTGGGGTACGCCGAGTACCCGCTGCGGCTCGGGCACGAGTGGGCCGGACGGGTCAGCGCGGTCGGCGACCCCGCCGACGAGCACTGGATCGGCAAGCGGATCACCGGCGACACCATGCTCGGGTGCGGGCAGTGCGAGTACTGCGTGGCCGGTCACCAGCACGTCTGCCCGAACCGCTACGAGGTGGGCATCCGGGGCGGCTGGGCGGGCGCGCTCGC
>JBDTQN010000316.1:0-3029 GCA_039932215.1 Pseudolysinimonas sp.
AGGCCGGCGACCCGCGAGACGGCGTTGTTGACCGCTGAGGCGATGCCCGAGCGTTCGGTGTCGATGGCTCCGAGGATCGCGGAGGTCAGCGGGGACACCGTGATGGTGAGACCGAAGCCGAACAGCACAACGCCAGGAAGCACCTGCCACCAGTAGTTGAAGTCTTGCGACACCGTCAGCAGCAGCAGGGCGCCGACACCCATGACGACCGGCCCGATGGTCATGAACAGGCGCGGGCCGAACCGGCCCGAGAGCGCGCCGACGCGTGAGCTGAGCAGCACCATGATGATCGTGACCGGCAGCGCGGCCACTCCCGCCAGGGTCGCCGACAGGTTCGGGCCGTCATCGCGCTGGAGATAGACGGCGAGCGCGAAGAAGTTCAGCGACAGGGCCCCGTAGATGAACGCGGTGGCGATGTTGCCCGTCCAGAAGTTGCGGATCGTGAAAAGCGACAACGGCATGATGGGGTCTTTCGCGAAGCGCTGCCGCACCAGGAATCCCGCGAAGGCGATCAAGCCGAGGCCCAGCGAGAGATAGATGGCCGGATGCGTCCACCCGAGATTGCGCTGCTCGATGAGCGCGTACACCGGCCCGCCCAACCCGATCGTGCAGAGCACGGCGCCCGCGAAGTCGATCGAGACGCCGGGGCGTCGGGTGTCTTTGTGACCGAGCACCACCAGCAGGTAGAGGGTGACGGCGATCGGCAGCACGTTGATGAGGAACGCGAATCGCCACGACAGCAGGTCGACGAACAACCCGCCCAGCAGCGGCCCGATGATGGTCGCGCCGCTGGTCATCGCCGTCCACAGACCGATCGCCTTGCCTTGCGCCGCCCCGCGGAAGTTCGAGGTGATCAGAGCGAGCGAACTGGGCACCAGCAGAGCGCCGGCGATGCCCTGGAAGCCGCGGGCGACAATCAACAGGTCGGGGCTGGGGGCGGCCGCGATCGCGATCGAGGCGATGCCGAACGCAATGAGCCCGATGCGCATGACCAGGATGCGGCCGTACACGTCGCTCACCGAGCCGGCGACCAGAATCAGCGAACCCAGGGTGATGAGATACGCGTCGACGACCCACTGCTGCGTCGTGATGCCCCCGCCGAGTTCGTCAGCGATCGCGGGCAGAGCGACGTTGACGATCGTGCCGTCGAGGAACGACACGAACGACGCGAGCACCGCGATCGTGATCACCAATTTCTGATCGCGATTCATGCTCGCCACGCTAGACCCGTCGTCAGACCTCGCGCTCGACCGCGGCGATGACGGCGGCGATCGTGCGCGGATCGTCGAGAATGCGGAAGTGCCCCACGACCGGGATCTCGACGTTCTCGGCGCCCTCGACCCGTGACCCTTCGGGGATGTTGGGGTCGAACCTGGGGTAGATCGAGGTCAGCCGGGCATGGTGTTCTCGCGCGGACCCGAGCGCGGTGATCACCCCGTCGGACGGCAGGAACGCACGCAGCGCCGGCACCAGCGTCAGCCGCGCCATGCTCGAGCCGCCGAACGGTGTCGCGATCGCGATCAGCCGGTCCACCCGTGCCTGCGGGTCCTCGCGCGTCATCAGCTGCTTGCCGATCAGCCCGCCCTTGCTGTGGGCGATCAGTACGACATCGGTCAGGCCGCGCGCGGCAAGCTCGCGGGCGACGATCGCGGCCGACTCCGGGATGGGACGGAGGTTGTAGCCGAGAGTACGGATCACGTGCACCGGGTGCCCGCGTTCGTTGAGCGCGGTCCCGACGCTGTGCAAGAAATGCCAGGTCTCGTACACGCCGGGGATCAGCACCACCGGCCGCCGGTCTCCGCGCGCCCACACCCTCGGCACCCGCACTCGCAGGCTCAGCGCCCGCACCCGCAGCGCGTTGGGGTAATCGCCGAGCAGATGCAGGGCGTGCCGTGTGCGTCTCATGTCTCGAGCCAGGTGCGGATGTGTGCGGCGATCATCGCCGGCTGGGTGTGCATGATCACGTGCGGTCCGTTCACCTCACGGAACTCGATCCGATCGGACAGCCCGCCCAGTTCGGTCGCCCATTCCTTCGAGACGATCGGATCGCGGTCGCCGTTGATGACCAGCACGCGCGACCGCATGCCGCCCAGCCGCGTCTCGATGGCATCCTGCAGCATGTGCGGGACCTGCCGCAGCAGGTAGGGCAGCCCGCACCGGATGAGGTAGTCGGTGACGGCGATGCCGAACACGACGGGGGGCTCGCGCAACGCGTCGTGCAGCAGGTTGCGGGCGGCGGACCAGAACCGGCGGGAGGCGGGCTGCATGGTGGGCGACATGAGAACGATGCGGTCGGTGACATCCGGATGCTCGATCGCCAGAGTCGAGACGACCTGGCACCCCCACGAGTGCCCGACGATGACCGAGCCGTCGAGTCCCGACCGGCGGAGCAGGGAGGCGAGAACCGCCGCATGGTCGGCGATCGTCACGTCGCGACGAGGATCAGGGGCGGCGCCGTAGCCGGGCAGGTCGACGAGGTACACCGCTCCGAGGTTCGCGAGTTCGGCCGCCAGGGGCTGGAAGTACCGCGACGACACCCCGATGCCGTGCACCAGCACAAAGCTGCGATCGGTGTCGACCGGCTGATGCCTGACCGCGAAGCGCTTCACCACAATCGTGAGGTTCTCGTGCACCTGCCTGCTCGTCGAGAAACTGGCGCCCGCGTACATCCGCTGCCGGTAGCTGGCCTCGTCACGCTCGGTGTGCCCGCGCCGCCGGCCCGGGCGAACGGACGTGGGCGCGGTCATGTCGCGATTCTAGGAGCGCGCGTCGACCGTCTCCTGAGCGATCGAGTCCTGTGCGAGAAGCTCGCGCACTCTCGGGATCACCTGCGTGCCGTAGAGCTCGATCGCCGTCATCAGATGCTCGTGAGGCAGTTCGCCCGTCGCGTACTTCAGGTCGAACCGCTGCACGCCCAGCGAACTCACCGTCGACGCGATCTTGCGGGCGACGGTCTCGGGCGATCCGGCGTGGATCGCACCGGTGGCGATCTCGTCGGCGAAGCGCTCACGCGTGGTGGGCGGCCATCC
>JBDTQN010000317.1:0-3027 GCA_039932215.1 Pseudolysinimonas sp.
GGGGGTGGGCGGCGTCGCGTTCGGCGGACGACGCGAACACCCGCAGAGCCACGCTGGCGCCCTGATCGACGAGCCCGGGGTAGCCGCGCACCGTCCCGGTGCCGACGCGGCTCTCGAGCAGTTCGGGGAGGTCGCCGACGTCCCAACTCGTGATGCCGTCCCGCTCGAGCGAACGGTCGGGGCCGGATGCCGCGGTCGCCTTCGCGACGCTGGTGCGGGTGCGTTCGGCGAAGCGGCCCTGCAGCGCGGCCAGGTCTTTCGAGATGCCGAGGCGCTTGCCACGGTCATCGATCGCGGCGAACGTCATGCGCAGGTGCGCCGGGACGCGGTCGAGCTCGAAGTCGGTGGACGAGACCGGGGTGTGCGTCTCGGTCCGGATCACGCCGCTCAGCCACGTCTCGACACTCTGGCTGCGCTCGCCACTCACCCCGCTCAAGAACTTGCGCGCCCAGTCGGCCGCCGGGACCACGTTCTTGCGGATCGCCTTCGGCAGCGACTTCAGCAGAGCGGTCACGAGTTCTTCGCGAAGGGCGGGGACGAGCCACGAGAACTCGTCCGCCTCGACGCGCGGGAGCAGTGCCAGTGGGAGCTCGACGGTCACACCGTCGTCATCGGCGCCCGGCTCGAACCGGTACGCGAGCCGGAAACGTTGATCGCCCTGCACCCACTCCGCCGGGTAGGAGTCCTCGTCGACTGGTTCCTCGTCGTCGAGCAGATCGCTGCGTGTCATCGTCAGCGCGGCGGTGCCGTCGTCTTTCGCCCAACGTTCGAAAGCCCGCACATCGGTGACGGTGCGCGGCAGCCGTCGGTCGTAGAACTCGAAGACGGCCTCGTCATCGACCAGGATGTCGCGACGACGGGTGCGCTCCTCGACCTCTTCGAGCTCGGCGCGCAGCCGACGGTTCTCGCGATCGAATGCGTAGAGCACGTTCTTGTCGATCGCGTACGGCCAGTCGCCCTCCACGAGCGCGTGCCGGATGAACAGCTCCCGCGCCTGCTCGGGGTCGATGCGCGCCAGCTGCACCCGTCGCTTCGGGACGATCGGCACCCCGTAGAGGGTCACCTTCTCGTCGGCGACCGCCGAGCCTTGCTTCTTCTCCCAGCGCGGTTCGCCGTAGCTGCGCTTCACGAGATCGCCCGCGAGCGCCTCGGCCCAGGCGGGGTCGATGGATGCCACGGTGCGCGCGAACAGACGGCTCGTTTCGACCAGCTCGGCCGCCATCACCGCCGGCGGCGCCTTCTTCGACAGTCCCGAGCCGGGGAAGATCGCGAACCGGGTGTTGCGGGCGCCGAGGTACTCGCGCATCGCACGTTTGTCGGTCGCCTTGACCCGTTCATCGCGCAGCCCGATTCGCGACAGCAGTCCCGCGAGCAGCGAACGATGAATGCCATCCGCGTCGACCTTGGGCTGCCCGGCCTTCAGGCCGCCCGCGCGCAGAATCTGCCGGTACAGGTCCTGCCACTCGCGCACCCGCAGGTAGTTCACGAACTCGGCCTTGCAGAGCCGCCGGAAGGCGCTCGACGACAGCTCGCGCTGCTTCTCCTCCAGGTGGTTCCACAGGTTCAGAAGCGCCAGGAAGTCGCTGGTCGGATCCGCGAATCGCGCGTGCGCCTGATCCGCCTGCGGCCGCTTCTCAAGCGGGCGCTCGCGCGGGTCCTGAATCGACAGCCCCGCGACGATCGCAGTGACCTCGCGCTCGACACCGTGCTTCTTCGCCTCGACGAGCATGCGCCCGAAGCGCGGGTCGACGGGCAGCAGCGCGAGCTCGCGCCCGACCTTCGTGATGCGGTCGCCGCCGCTCGCCGGGTCACGGGCGATCGCCCCGAGCTCGCGCAGCAGATCGAGCCCGTCTTGGATGCCGCGGCGGTCGGGCGGCTGCAGGAACGGGAAGTCCGCCATGTCGCCGAGCCCGATCGAGAGCATCTGCAGAATGACGGCGTCGAGTCCCGTCCGCAAGATCTCCGGGTCGGTGAACTCGGGCCGCTTGTCGAAGTCCTCCTGCGAGTACAGCCGGATCGCGATCCCGTCGCTGGTGCGCCCCGCGCGACCCGAACGCTGGTTCGCGCTCGCCTGGCTGATCGCCTCGATCGGCAGCCGCTGCACCTTCGCCCGGGTGCTGTAGCGCGAGATGCGAGCCGTCCCGGCATCCACGACATATTTGATCCCGGGCACCGTGAGGCTCGTCTCGGCCACGTTGGTCGCCAACACCACGCGACGCCGGATGCCGGGGCGGCGTTTGGTCTCGAAGACGCGATGCTGGTCTGCCGCGCTCAGCCGCCCGTAGAGCGGGAGCACTTCGGTCTCGGGTCCGGATGCGGCGCGCACCGCGTCCTCCGCATCCCGGATCTCGTTCTCACCCGACAGGAAGACCAGCACGTCGCCGGCGGGCTCGCGCGCCAGCTCGGCCAGCGCGTCGGTGATGCCCTGCAGGTAGTCGCGATCGTCGCTGGCGTCGCCCTCGTCGTCTTCGGACTGCTCGGAGACCAGCGGCCGGTAGCGGACCTCGACGGGGTAGGTGCGGCCAGAGACCTCGACGATCGGGGCATCGTTGAAGTGCCGCGAGAAGCTCTGCGGATCGATCGTCGCCGACGTGATGATCAGCTTGAGGTCGGGCCGCCGCGGCAGCAGCTGCTTCAGGTAGCCCAGCAGGAAGTCGATGTTCAGCGACCGCTCGTGCGCCTCGTCGAGGATGATCGTGTCGTAGCGGCGCAGCTCGCGGTCGCGGTTGAGTTCTGCCAGCAGCACCCCGTCGGTCATCAGCTTGACAGCGGTGTCGGAGCGCGAGCGGTCATCGAACCGCACCTGGTACCCGACCAGGCCGCCGAGGTCGACGCCGAGCTCTTCTGAGATGCGTTCGGCGATGCTGCGGGCGGCGATGCGCCGCGGCTGGGTGTGCCCGATCTTTTCTCGGCCGAGCTCCAGGCAGATCTTGGGCAGCTGGGTGGTCTTGCCCGACCCGGTCTCGCCGGCGACGATCACGACCTGGTGGTCGCGGATGGCCGCGGCGATGTCGTCGCGGCGCGCGG
>JBDTQN010000318.1:0-3005 GCA_039932215.1 Pseudolysinimonas sp.
CATGGTGACGGCCGAGTCCGCGATCACCGACCAGACCGGCGCGCACGTGGTGACCGCGACATCCACCCTCGTCGTGCGGGGTGACGAATGAGCCTCACCGTCGGCGATGTCGTCGCCGAGAAGACCTACCACCTGTCGCGCGACACGCTCGTGCGGTATGCCGCCGCGAGCGGAGACTTCAACCCGATCCACTACCGCGACGATTTCGCGCAGTCCGTCGGCCTGCCCGGCGTGCTCGCCCACGGCATGCTCACCATGGGCCTCGCCGTGCAGCCCGTCGTCGAATGGCTGGGCGGAGACAGCGGGCGCGTCACCGACTATCAGAGCAAGTTCACCCGACCGGTGCCGGTGGATGCCGGGGCCGGCGCCGAGGTCACCGTCGTCGCGAAAGTGGGCGCGATCGACGACGAGGGCACCCGCATCGACCTGACCGTGACCTACGACGGGCAGACCGTGCTCGGCAAGGCGCAGGTCCGCGTCGTCCCGGCATGACCCTCTTCCGTGATCTGACCACCCTCCGCGTCGGCGGGCCGGCGGGCGCTCTGGTTGAGGCGACCAGTCGCGAGCAGCTCATCGCCGAGGCGCTGCGAATCTGGGGTGAGCCGGAGGACTGGATGATCCTCGGCGGCGGCTCCAACGTGGTGGTCGCCGACGACGGCTTCGACGGCAACGTGCTGCGCGTGGCGAACCGTGGCGTCGACAGGGCGACCGACGGGGTGCCGCGGCTGCGCATCGAGGCGGGGGAGCCGTGGGATGCGGTGGTCGCCACGGCGGTCGAACACGGGCTCGCCGGCATCGAGGCCCTCAGCGGAATCCCCGGAACGGCCGGCGCGGCGCCGATCCAGAACATCGGCGCCTACGGGCAGCAGCTCGGCGACACCCTGGTCGCGATCGACTTTCTCGACTTCGGGTCGGGTGAGGTGCTCACCCTGTCTGCCGACGAGCTGGAGCTCGGCTATCGCACCAGTGCGATCAAGTCCGGGCGGCTGGGCGTTGTGCTCGGCATCGAACTCGCCCTGCACGACGAGGGCGGAATGAGCGAGCCGGTGGCGTACGCGCAACTCGCGGCTGCGCTCGGCGTCGAGCTCGGCGCTCGCGTTCCGGTGGCACAGGTGCGGGATGCCGTGCTGGCTCTGCGTGCGAGCAAGGGGATGGTCTGGGACCCGGCCGATCCCGACTCGGTGAGTGCGGGATCCTTCTTCACCAACCCCATCGTCACGGAATCGTTCGCGCGCACGCTCCCGGCCGATGCGCCGCGGTACCCCACCGAACCCGAACCGCTGGCGCGCGTTCTCCCGCTGGGCGCCGCCGTGACCCCGCCCGAGACGGCGCCGCCCGAGGAATACCGCGTCAAACTCAGCGCCGCGTGGCTGATCGAGCGCGCCGGCATCGAGCGTGGGTTCGCGCTGCCCGGCTCGCGCGCGGCGATCTCGTCGAAGCACACCCTCGCGATCGTGAACCGTGGGGATGCGACCGCCGCCGAGATCGTGCAGCTCGCCGGCTACGTGCAGACCCGGGTCGAGTCGGAGTTCGGCGTGCGACTGCAGAACGAGCCGGTGCTCGTCGGCCTCGAGCTGTAGCGATCACCGCCGCGATCACGGGGCTATTCAACTTTGACCAAATAGACTCGCGGCATGTCCGCGCAGACCACCCGCATTCTGGTGCTCGGTGCCGTGCAGATCTTCGGCCCCGCCAACGGCTATCAGTTGCGGCGCGAACTTCTCAGCTGGGAGGTCGAGCGCTGGGCGTACCTGAACCCGGGCTCGATCTATTCGATGCTCACCACGCTCGAGAAGCAGGGCGCGATCCGTCGCTACGACGTGGCGCTCGACGACGCCCGCCCGGTCGCCGTGTACACGGTGACGAAAGCGGGCGACGCCGAGTTCGAGCGCCTGGTCTACGAGGCGCTCGCCACGGTGCCCGACTCGGGTGATGCCCTTCCGCTGCGTGTGGCCATGAACTTCGGGGCCGCGCTGACCCGCGCGCGCTTCCTCGACGCGCTCGCGGAGCGGGTGCGCATCCTGTGGGCGGGTGTCGAGGAGTTCGACACCAAGCTCGCCGCGCTGGTCGACCCTCCCGTGGTGCCCCCGCACGTCGTCAGCGAACTGCAGCTCGAGGTCGCCCTGATGCGCGCGCAGCTCGACTGGGCGATCGGGCTGCAGAGCGATGTGCGTGCCGGTGGTCTGGTGTTCTGCGACGACGTGTCGACGCATGGGATGGGATGGGTGCCGCCCGCGGATGATCCGGGATGGCGCATGGCCGAGGAGCGTTCGCGCTATCAGGAGGAGATCCGCAAGCGGCACGGTTGACATCCGATGTTCAAGCTTGAATAATCAAGTTTGAACAAGGAGACGAGATGATTCACGCGCGCGGACTGGCCCGCAGCTTCACCACCAAGAAGGGCCGCGAGAAGACCGAGGTCAAGGCGGTCGACGGGGTCGACATCGACGTGGAAGACGGCGAGATCATCGGCTTCCTCGGCCCGAACGGCGCTGGCAAGACGACGACCCTGCGGATGCTGACCACACTTCTGAAGCCGACCGCCGGCTCTGCGACGGTCGCCGGCTTCGACGTCGCGACCCAGCCCGAGCAGGTGCGCCGCAGCATCGGATACGTCTCGCAGTCGGGATCGACCCTGCCCGAGGCGCTCGCCGGCGAGGAGGTCGTCGACCACGGCCGGCTGTACGGCATCAGCAAGGCGCAGGCGACGGCGCGCGGCAAAGAGCTGTTCGAGCAACTCGACCTCGACGGGCTCTGGACCCGCAACCCGCGTGCGATGAGCGGGGGCCAGCGCCGTCGGCTCGACATCGCGATGGGCCTGGTGCACGATCCGAAACTGATCTTCCTCGACGAGCCGACCACCGGACTCGACCCGCAGGCACGTGCCAACCTCTGGGAGCACATCTCCGCCCTGCGCACCGACCGCGGCGCGACGATCTTTCTCACCACCCACTACCTCGACGAGGCCGACGCGCTCTGCGATCGGATCCTGATCATCGACCACG
>JBDTQN010000319.1:0-2995 GCA_039932215.1 Pseudolysinimonas sp.
TCGGGTATCCGCGAGATCCGCGGCTACGGCGGCTTCCCGATCAGCGGGCAGTTCCTGCGCACCGACGACCCGAAGATAGTCGCCCAGCACTCAGCGAAGGTGTACGGCAAAGCCGCCAAGGGTTCGCCGCCGATGTCGGTCCCGCACCTCGACACGCGCGTGGTGGGCGGCAAATCGAGTCTGCTCTTCGGCCCTTACGCCGGGTTCTCGACGAAGTACCTCAAGACCGGCTCCTACCTCGATCTCTTCGCCGCCCTGCGCTGGCACAACCTGTTCACCTTCATCGGGGCCGGACTCACCAACCTCTCGCTGGTCTGGTACCTGGTGACCGAGGTGTTGTCGACCGGCTCGAAACGGCACCGCGCGCTGCAACAGTTCGCCCCGCGTGCCCGTCGCGGCGACTGGCACCTGATCACGGCGGGCCAGCGTGTGCAGATCATGAAACGCGTGAAGGGCAAGGCGGTCATCCAGTTCGGCACCGAGGTGGTCTCGTCGGCCGACGGCTCGATCGCCGGGCTGCTCGGCGCGTCGCCGGGTGCCTCGACCGCGGTGCCGATCATGCTCGACGTGATCGCCCAATGCTTCCCCGACCGCATGGCGGCGTGGGAGCCCGAACTGGAGCGCATGATCCCCAGCTACGGGTCGCAGCTCGCCGGCAACAAGGCCGTCGCGAAGAGCACCATGTCTCGCACGGCGAAGGCACTCGCGATCTCTGCGTGAGGGTGGCCGTGACGGGTGGCGGCGTGAGCGAGACGACTTGACGCGCACTCGAACGTATGTTCGAATGTTCAGGTGAGGTGGGCCGGGCAGCAGATCGACGCGGAAGCCTCCGAAGCGCTGCCCGGTCTCGCCTCACGCCAAAGTCTGGTGAGATCGGTGCAGACTCCCGAGTTCGCGGGGATCACCTTCCACGAGGTGCTGGCCAAGAGTGCCCTCAACCACGTTCCGGGCTCGTCGAACGCGCTGCCGTTCGGCTGGACGATCAACCCGTACCGGGGCTGCCTCCATCAATGTGTCTTCTGCTTTGCCCGCAAGACGCACGAGTACCTCGACCTCGACTCGGGCAAAGACTTCGACACCCAGATCGTGGTGAAGGTCAACGTGGCCGAAGTGCTCGCGCGCGAACTCGCGAAACCGTCGTGGGGGCATCACCCCGTCGCACTCGGCACCAACACCGACCCGTACCAGCGCGCCGAGGGTCGCTACCGGCTGATGCCCGGGATCATCGCGGCGCTCGCTGCCTCGGGTACCCCGTTCAGCATCCTCACCAAGGGCACGCTGCTGCGGCGCGACCTGCCCCTGCTCCAGGCGGCGGCCGAGCGTGTGCCCGTCGACATCGCGATGACGATCGACGTGTTCGACACCGAGTTGCGCGAGCAGGTCGAGCCGGGGGCGCCCACGACCGAGGCGCGACTGGCGACCATCGGCGCGGTCAAAGAGGCGGGGTTGAACGTCTCCGTCTTCCTGATGCCGGTGCTGCCCTACCTCACCGACTCGATCGCGCACCTCGACACAGCGCTGTCGCAGATTCGGGATGCCGGGGCCGACTCGGTCGCGTACAGCGCGCTGCACCTTCGGCCGGGTGCGCGGGAGTGGTACTGGGCGTGGCTCGAACGAGAGCACCCCGAGCTCGTCCCGCGCTATCGCGAGGTGTTCGGAACCGGCAGCTATGCCGCGAAAGAGTACCGGGCCTGGTTGGCGAAACGCATCCGGCCGCTGCTGCGAAAGTACGACCTCGATCGCCCCCCGCGCATCGATCCGGCGACGGGCGTCGTACGCGCCGGGGCCGCCGCGGCGATCCGCGGTGCACGGGGGGCCGACATCGCGGGTGCCTCGCTGATCGCCGCCGAGCTTCCGGCACATGCCGCGGCCGGCATCCAGCCGACGCTCTTTTGAGCGGCGGAATGCGCGGCATCTGCACTCGCGGGAGCGCTTTCAATAGAGTGTGCCCATGACCACGAGCGAATCGGGCGGCGTCGCCCCGCGCGCAAGCTCCGTGCGTCTGGCCATCCTCGACGACCACGAGGTGCTGCTCGACAGCCTCGGCAGTTGGATCACGAATCACGCGCCCGATTTCGAGGTCGTGTTGCTGGCCGCCACGTGGTTGCAGCTCGTCCACAGTCCCGCGTTCCCCACTGACCTGGTGTTCATCGATTTCCAGCTGAAAGAGCCGGTTTCGATCGAGGCGCGCGTGCGCACCTGCCGCGCAGCGGGTGCTCGCGTGATGGTGCTCTCGAGCATCGACACCCGGGAGGCACGCGATCGCGCGATGGCCGCCGGGGCCGCCGACTTCGTCTCGAAAGCGCTGCCGATGGCATCCGTCATGGACACCGCGCGGCGCATCATGGGCATGGAAGCCGACTCGGGCGCGCACCG
Organism: Pseudolysinimonas sp.; assembly: GCA_039932215.1. Lineage (GTDB taxonomy): Bacteria > Actinomycetota > Actinomycetes > Actinomycetales > Microbacteriaceae > JBDSKH01. Next base: position 2,377 of record JBDTQN010000319.1, read on the forward strand.
TGCGTGGCGCCCGCTGCCCGCCGGCGCCGCACCCCAGGTGAAACCCCGCCTCAGCCCGGGCGAAGAAGAGGCGCTGCGCCTGTACGCCGCCGGCTTCAGCACCGCCGAGGTCGCCGAGCGGATGAACGTGCAATACGAGACCGCGAAGACCTACCTGCGTCGCGTCCGCGAGAAGTACGCCAAGGTGTCGAGGCCAGCGAGCAAGAAGGCCGAACTCATACGTCGCGCAGCCGAAGATGGTTACCTGGAGTAATGGCCAAGCTCTACTTCCGTTACGGTGCGATGAACTCCGGCAAGAGCACCGCGCTGCTGCAGGCCGCGTTCAACTACGAGGAGCGCGGCCAGCGCGTGCTGCTGGCCAAGCCGGCGATCGATTCCAAGGGCGACAACGCGATCGTCTCGCGGCTGGGCATGACCCGCAAGGTCGACTTCACCGTCGCGCCCGACGAAGACATCTATGTCGCGTTCACGCGCGAGCGCGAGTCGGTGATCCGCACGACGGGGCAGGATGTCGCCTGCCTTCTGGTCGATGAGTCGCAGTTCCTGGGTGAGGGCCAGGTCGACGACCTGCTGCGCATCGCGATCATCGAGGATGTCCCGGTGCTGGCGTACGGCATCC
>JBDTQN010000320.1:0-2966 GCA_039932215.1 Pseudolysinimonas sp.
CGATCTCGGCGTGCGAGTCGCCGGGGGTCACGATGTCGACGATGTCGATGTCGTCGCGGGCGATGACCTCACGCCAGTCGGTGGCGCTCTCTGCCCAGCCCCATTTCTCGGCGGCGGCGGCCACGGCATCCCTGTTGCGGCCGACGACGACCGCCATCTCGGGGAACGACGGGAGGTCGAAGAACCGCGGTGCGACCCGCCAGCCCTGCGAGTGCGCGGCTCCCATGAAGCCGTATCCGATCATCGCAACGCGCATCGTGTGGTCTCTCTGTTTCTGATGAAGCTGTGTGTGATGAAACGGACGCCCGCGCCGACGTGCGACGCGGGCGTCCGGTCAAACGGTGTTAGCTGGCGAACGCGGACGGCAGGTACTTGTCGACGTTCTCAGCGGTGACAACCGGCGCGCTCAGCACGATCCGGTTCGGCACCTCGACCTCGACCAGGTCGGCCAGCGACTTGCCCTGGACGAGCAGACGTGCCAGACGGATGCCGTCAGCGGCCTGGGTCGACGGGTAGATGATCGTCGCCTGCAGCACGCTGTCACCCGACTTGATCAAGTCCATCGCGTTCTTCGAACCGGCGCCGCCGACCATGAAGAACTCGTCGCGGCCCGCGGCGTCGATCGCCGAGAGCACGCCGACACCCTGGTCGTCATCGTGGTTCCAGATCGCGTCGATCTTCGGAGCCGCGGCGAGCAGCTGCGAGGTCACAGCCTCACCACCGGCGACGGTGAAGTCGGCGGCGACGCGGTTGCTCACCTCGAGCCCGCAGTCCGACAGCGCGTCGGCGAAACCGCGCGAGCGGTCCTGCGTGAGCGGCAGCGAATCGATTCCGGCGATCTCGGCGACCACGGCATCCGGGTTGTCACCCAGCTGCTCGCAGATGTAGGTACCGGCGCTCACGCCCATGCCGTAGTTGTCACCGAGGATGGTGACGCGTGCGGCAAAGGTGCTCGAGAACTCGCGGTCGACGTTGATGACCGGGATGCCGGCCTCCATCGCCTGGATCGCGACCTCGGTCAGCGCGGCGCCGTCGGTCGGCAGCAGCACGATGGCGTCGACGCCGTCGTTGATGAAGGTCTCGACCTGGCTGATCTGCAGGTTGGCGTCGTTCGTGCCTTCTGCGACGACCAGGTCGATGTCGGGGTACTTCGCGGCCTCGGCGATGGCCGACGAGTTGATGGCGCCGAGCCAGCCGTGGTCGGCGGCCGGGCCCGAGAAACCGATGGTGATCTGGTCACCGGTGTCGTCGTTGCCGGTGTTGTTGGTGGGTCCGGTGTTTCCGCCGCCGCCTCCGGCGGTGCATCCGGCGAGCAGTCCGGCGAATGCCAGTGCGCCGACGGCGCCGAGCAGACGCTTGCGTGCTGCGAGCATGTGTTCCTCCTTGAATGGTCCGCAGTTGGTGCGCAGCGAGGAACAGAGTCCGCGCTGACATCGGTCAACCTAGCAGAAGTGTCTGCGCGGCCACCAACTTATTCTCGTTCATCGGCATAAGGGTCGAATGCTATGTTCCATTCATGGTCAAAGGCGATTCTGCGGCGTCATTACTGTCGATGCGCGCGATCACCAAGTCGTTCGCCGGAGTCGTCGCACTCCGCGGCGTCGACCTCGACGTCGTCCCCGGCGAGGTGCACTGCATCCTCGGTCAGAACGGCGCGGGCAAGTCGACGCTGATCAAGATCCTGTCGGGCGCTTACCAGCCCGACGGTGGCGAGATCACCTGGCAGGGCCAGCCCACCGCCATCTCCAGCCCCGTCGCCGCACTCGGCATGGGCATCGCCACCATGTACCAAGAACTCGACGTCGTCGACGGCCTGACCATCACCGAGAACATCTACCTCGGCCACGAGAACGCCACCGCCGGCGTGCTGCACACCGCCGCCGCGAACCGCCGCACCCGCGAACTGCTCACCCGGCTCGGCCACGGCGACCTGTCGCCCACGCGCGAGGTCGGCTCGCTGTCGGCGGCGAACAAGCAGATCGTCAGCATGGCTCGGGCGCTGTCGCGCGACACGAAGCTGATCGTCATGGACGAGCCCAGCGCCGTGCTCGACGCGCAGGAGGTCAAGAACCTGTTCCGCGTGGTCGGGGAGCTCACCAGCCAGGGCATCGCGGTCATCTACATCTCGCACCGGCTCGACGAGATCCGGCAGATCGGCGACCGCATCACCGTCATCAAAGACGGCCAGAGCATGGCGACCGGACTGCCGGTGGCTGAGACGCCGACGAAAGAACTGATCCGGCTGATGACGGGGCGCACCGTCGAGCACGTGTTCCCGGCACGGCCGGGCGTCGCCGCGGACGCGCCGGTCGTCCTCGACGTCGACGGGCTGGCGCTGCGCGGCACCTTCGAGGACGTCACGTTCTCGGTGCGGGCGGGCGAGATCGTCGGACTCGCCGGGCTGGTCGGGTCGGGCCGCAGCGAGATCCTCGAGACGGTCTACGGGGCACGCAAGGCGACCGCGGGCACGGTCTCGGTGAAGGGCAGGATGCTGAAGCCCGGCTCCGTGCGCGCGGCCGTCAACAGCGGTGTCGGCTTGTCGCCCGAAGAGCGCAAGAGTCAGGGGCTGCTGCTCGAGGAGCCGATCTACAAGAACGTCACCCTGTCGAGCTTCGGCCGGTTCGCCCGCGGCACCATCCTCGACGAGCGCCGCGAGCGCGCCGTCGCCCGCGAGCAGATCGAGGCGCTCGAGCTGCGTCCCTCCGACCCTGACCGCCCCGCCGGAACACTGTCGGGCGGCAACCAGCAGAAGATCGTGCTGGCGCGCTGGCTGGTGCACGGCACCACGGTGCTGCTGCTCGACGAACCCACCCGAGGCGTCGATGTCGGCGCGCGTACCGAGATCTACTCCCTCATCCGCCGACTCGCCGACGCCGGCACCGCCATCGTCGTGGTCTCGAGCGAGATCGAAGAGGTGATCGGCCTGTCCGATCGCGTCATGGTCATCGCCGACGGCCACGTGCTGC
>JBDTQN010000321.1:0-2958 GCA_039932215.1 Pseudolysinimonas sp.
GATCGCCTGGCTGCTGCCGACGGCCTTGATCTTGGCGGTCGTCGGCTTCGTCGTCGCCCGGCGGGCGCCGCGCACCTCGGTTCGGCGGGCCACACTCGCGCTCTTCGCCGGATGGATGCTGGTGACAGGGCTGGCCTTCAGCTTCATGGCGGGGATCTTCCACTCCTACTACACGGTCGCCCTGGCGCCGGCGATCGCCGGCGTCGTGGCGATCGGCGCAGGGCAGCTCTGGGCGCGACGGGCCTCCGCGGCCTGGCGCGCTGTCGCGGCGGGGGTGATCGTCGTCGCCGGCGTCACGGCCTACCTGCTGCTGCGACTGGTGTCCGGATGGATGCCGTGGTTGCAGCTGGTCGTTCCCGTGCTGACCGCCGTGGCGGCCGTGCTGCTTCTGATGCCTCCGCGGGGTCGCCGACTGACGGTGATCACCGCGACAGCTGCCGCCGGGGCGCTGCTGCTCGCCCCGGCGGCTTACTCTCTGCAGACGCTGGCGACCCCGCACACCGGCTCGATCGTGACCGCGGGGCCGGGCGTCTCGGGTTTCACTGCGGCGCTCGCCTCGTCGCACGGCGGGCCGAGTGTGGGTGCGCCGGGTGGGGGAGTTCCGGGTGGCGGGGTCGTGGGCAGACAGGGTGGGCCGGGCGGCCAGGGCCCGAACCCGCTGAACGGCAGACCGGCCGGCAAGCGGGCCGGGTTCGCGAACGGCGGACTGCTCGATGCCGCGATCGTCGACGACGCTGCGGTGGCGGTGCTAACGACGGACGCGGCCGACTACACCTGGGTCGCGGCGACGGTCGGATCGCAGCGTGCCGCGGGGTTCCAGCTCGCGACGCAGCTGCCGGTCATGCCGATCGGCGGGTTCAACGGCAGCGATCCGTCGCCGACGCTCGCGCAGTTCCAGCAGCTGGTGGCCGACGGTCGCATCCACTACTTCATCGCCGGTTCGGTAGGCCGATCGAATGGCGGGTCGAGCGCGTCGAGTCAGATCGCCGCGTGGGTCGAGAGTCGGTACGAACCCCAGCAGATCGGGACGGTCGCGCTCTATGACCTGACGTCGTAGCCTGCCGCTAGTGTGGCGGCAACGCCCACGACCATGGCAGTTTCGCGATGGTCAGGGCATCTCTGCCACCGCCACACTGGGAGTCGTGACCACCACGAGCGAGCCATCCGCCGTTCCCTCTCCCGCGGCCGCCGCCGACGCGGGACTCGCTCATCGCGGCACGATCGGCCTCGCCTCCGCTTCGGCGCTGTATGTCGCGGCGGTGCTCGGCACCGGCATCCTGGTGCTCCCGGGTCTGGCAGCGGATGCGGCGGGGCCGGCGTCGGTGCTCGCCGTCGCAGCCGTGCTGCTGCTGTCCATCCCGCTGGCGGGCACGTTCGCGGCGCTCGCCGCACGCTACCCCGACGCGGGCGGCGTCGCCACGTTCGCGCGACTCGCGCTGGGCGAGACCGCGGCGCGTGCCACCGGCTACTGGTTCTTCTTCGGCGTCGGGTTCGGCGCGCCCGTCGTCGCGTCGCTCGGCGGCGAGTACCTCTCGGCGGCGCTCGGGCTCGACCGCGCGTTCGTGCCGATCATCGGCATCGTGTTCTTCGCCATCACGTTCGTGCTGGCGGCCTTCGGGCTCAAGGTCAGCGGACCGGTACAGCTCGTGCTCTCGGGCCTTCTCGTCGTGGTGGTCGTGCTGGTCGTGGCGAGCGCAGTGCCGGCGACCGAACCGGCGCGCTTCGAGCCGTTCCTGCCGCACGGATGGGTCGGTGTCGGCGCCGCTATCAGCCTGTTCGTCTGGGCCTTCGCGGGGTGGGAGGCGGTCACCCACATTGCGAGCGAGTTCCGCAACCCGCGCCGCATCATCCCGCTCGCCACCGCCATCGCCGTGGCGGTCGTGGGGGCCGCCTATCTCGCGTTGCAGTTCGCGACGGTCGGGGTGCTCGGGGCGCGCGGCGGCAGCAGCAGCGTGCCGCTGATCGACCTCGTCGCGATCACTTTGCCGGGATTCGGCCCGCTGATCGTCGGCACCATCGCCGGCATCGTGGTGATCGGCGTGCTCAACGCCTACCTGCCCGCGTTCGCCAACCTGGGCGCCTCGCTCGGGCGCGACGGGCACCTGCCTCGGTGGTTCGCCCGCGGGGCCGAAGCGGGCGCGGTGCCGCGCCGTGCGCTCGCGCTGTTCGCGGTGCAGATGGTGATCTACATCGGGGTGTTCTTCGTGTTCCATCTCGACCTGCAGACGTTCATCCTCATCCACACCAGCTCGATGGTCGCCGTCTACGCGGTCGGCATGGTGGCCGCGGTGCGGCTGCTCACCCGGTTCAGCGTGGGGTGGTGGATGGCGGTCGTGTCGGTCGTTCTCGCGGCCGGCCTGCTGGTGCTGGCCGGGTGGCACCTGATCGTCCCCGGCATCCTGGCTCTGGTCGCGATCGCCGTGACCGTCGTTCGAAAGGTGAGGGCACGTGGCTGACTACCGGGCGCATTTCGACGCGCGTATCGAGTTCGCGAACGGCGGCGGTCTCACCGCAGACGGGTTCCGGCTCGACGTGCCGTCGGCCGACGTCGGCGAGGCAGAGGTCGCGCGGCTGCTCGTGCGGCACCTCGGACTGGCGCTGGTCGGCTCTGTGGTGCTGAGCGGGTTCACCGTTGTCGAAGAGCCGCACCGCGGATCCCGGGGCATGGATGCTGCGCCGGCCGAGTCGACACGTCGCGTGATCGATCTCAGCCATGTCATCCACGACGGACTTATCACCTACCCCGGTCTGCCCGCACCCGAGATCCGCCCCCACCTCACGCGCGAGGCGTCGCGTGAGCGGTATGCGCCGGGCACCGAGTTCGCGCTCGACATCATCACGATGATCGGCAACACGGGCACGTACCTCGACAGTCCGTACCACCGGTATGGCGACGGGGCAGACCTCGCCGGGCTCGACCTGGCGACCCTCGTCGACGTCCCGGCCGAGGTGTTCCAC
>JBDTQN010000322.1:0-2957 GCA_039932215.1 Pseudolysinimonas sp.
AAGGTCTCGCCATCACCGGCATGAAGCGCTCAACCGCACTGCCCGAGTTGCCGAAAGCGATGGCCCGTTCGAGCAACGTCGCGAACCGGCTCGACCGCATGACGCTCGACGCTGTGGAAGCCGCACTGCTCGCCCCGCGCATCGGCGAGGAGTTCGACGCGGTCGTGCTCTCGGCCGGGGGCATGAGCGGATCGCAGAAACGCGACGGCGGCAACGTGCAGCTCATCGATCCGGCCGTCGAAGCCGTCTGCGACGGACACCTCGAGCCGGGGACCGATGTGCGCGTACGGCTCGTCGCCGCCGAGATCGCGACCGGAACGGTGCGCTTCGAGGTCGCGTAGGCAAAACTGGGTTCCATGCCGGAACTCCCCGAGGTGCAGGCGCTGGTCGTCGACCTCGGTTCGCGCCTGATCGGGCGCACGATCGCGCGGGTCGATGTGACGTTCTTCGCGGCGCTGAAGACTTACGATCCGCCGACCTCGACTTTCGACGGCGGCACCTTCACGGCGGTCACTCGTCACGGCAAGTTTCTCGACTTGACAGCCGAGGCTCTCGCTGCGGGCGGCAAGCCCGTGCACCTGATCATTCACCTGGCCCGCGCGGGCTGGGTGCGCTGGCGCCCCAACGCTCCGTCGCCCGGGGCGGGTCGCGGCAAAGGTCCGATCGCGGCGCGGCTGGTGCTCGACGGCGGGTCGGGTTTCGACATCACCGAGGCGGGCACCAAGAAAAGCCTCGCCGTGTACGTCGTGCGTGATCCGCAGGAGGTTCCGGGGATCGCGCGGCTCGGGCCCGACCCGCTGGAACCGGGCTTCACGGTCGACGTGCTCGCCGGCATCCTGAAGAAAGCCGGCCGGTCGCAGATCAAGGGCGTGCTGCGCAGCCAGGGCACCATTGCCGGCATCGGAAACGCCTACTCGGATGAAATTCTGCACGTGGCGAAGATGTCGCCGTTCAAGCCGGCCGACATGCCTGCCGCCGACGTGGCGGAACTGTACGACGCGATGCAGTCGACTTTGCGTGACGCGGTGGCCCGCGCCGATGGCGTCGCCGCGAGCGAGCTCAAGGCCGAGAAGAAGTCCGGGCTGCGCGTGCACGGGCGGTATGGGCTCCCCTGCCCCGTGTGCGGTGACACCGTGCGGCAGGTGATCTTCAGCGACTCGACCTTTCAGTACTGCCCCACCTGCCAGACAGGCGGCAAACCGCTCGCCGACCGGGTGCTGTCGCGGCTGCTGAAGTAGCCGTCTCCCCCATCGCGCCCGCACGCCCGCATCGATAGAGTGACGCGCATGATCCGGACAGCGATTGCGGCGCCCGTACTGCTCGCAGCGGTGCTCGCTCTGTCGGCGTGCGATCCCGGCAGCACCGGCGGCGGAACGCCCTCAAGCTCACCGACGTCGAGCCGGACCCCGACGCCGACCGCGTCGCTGACCGCGACGCCGAGCGCGACCCCGACGCCCACGACGCCCCCCGCTCCGCCGGCTCCCGCACCCGGCCCCGTCTCGACTCCGCTCAGCGCGCGCGGCGCGTTCGACCGTTGTGTGGGCCTCGCGACCTCGCTGCTGTACGCCGGACGCCCCGTGACCGTCGCCCCGTACAGCAGCGCCAACGTGATCGCGCGAACCGACGGCCTCTGGTACGTCTACACCGAGGTCACGATCAACGACACGGCCAATCCGCCTGAACGGGACGTCGCCTACGAATGCGTGCTCGGCGGCACTGTCGAGAGTCCGCGAGATGAGATCTACGGGGCCGTTGTGCGCAGCCCGCTGTCGTCGAGAGACCCGAACGCGCCGATTCCGACCGGGTAGCGCCTAGACGCGGTCCTCGTCGGCGTCGGCCGCTTCGTCGTCGGCCGCTTCTTCGGCGTCGTCTTCGTCGAGGTCGCGCGGCTTCACATACGGATCGGCGTCGCCCGCATACTGGGCGCTCGATGCCAGCCTCACGGCCTCGGCATCCCGCTCGCGCGCCTCACGCAGCAGCGAGTCGATCGCTGCCGCGTTCTCGGGGATCGCGTCGGCGATGAACTCCAGCGTCGGCGTGAGCCGCGCCGTGATGTTCTTACCCACCTCAGTGCGGAACATGCCCGTCGCCGCCTTCAGAGCCGCGGCCGAATCGGCACGCTCCTCGTCGGAACCGTAGACGGTGTAGAAGATGCTGGCGTGCTGCAGATCGCCGGTCATGCGTACATCGGTGATGGTGACGAAGCCCAGGCGGGGATCGCGCAGCCCGCGCTCGATCCGCTTCGCGACGATCTCGCGAACACGGTCGGCCATCTTGGCCGCGCGATCTCCCTGACCTGGCATTCGTCGGTCGGTCCCCGCCTACGCGCGGACCTTCTCCTTCATCTCGATCGTCTCGATCTCGTCACCGATCTGGATGTCGTTGAACTTGCCGAGACCGATACCGGCCTCGAAGTCCGTCTTCACCTCGGTGACGTCATCCTTGAAGCGACGCAGGCTGTCGATCGCCAGGTTGTCGCCGATGACGACGCCCTCCCGGATGACACGTGCCTTCGCGTTGCGGGTGATCGTTCCGCTGCGCACGATGACACCGGCGATGTTGCCGGCCTTCGACGAGCGGAAGATCTCGCGGATCTCGGCCACACCCGACTGCACCTCTTCGAACTCGGGCTTGAGCATGCCCTTGAGCGACGATTCGATGTCTTCGAGCGCGGCGTAGATGACCGAGTAGAAACGCACGTCGATGCCTTCGCGCTGTGCCCGCTCGCGTGCCTTCACATCCGGTCGCACGTTGAAGCCGATCACGATCGCGTTGTCGATCGTCGCCAGGTCGATGTCCGACTCGGTGACGGCACCCACACCGCGGTGCAGGATGCGCAGCTGGACGCTGTCGTCGACCTCGATCTTGAGCAGTGCCTCTTCGAGCGCCTCGACGGCACCGGAGACATCACCCTTGATGATGAGGTTGAGCGCGTCGACCTTGCCCTCGGCGAGCAC
>JBDTQN010000323.1:0-2944 GCA_039932215.1 Pseudolysinimonas sp.
AGGATGCCGTGCGCGCCCTCGGCAAGAACGTGTTCCAGTACAAGATGCAGGCTCTGGTGCTCGGCGGCGTCATCGCCGCGGTCGGCGGAATCGTGTACGCACTCCCCTCGGCGGTCAGCCCCGGCGTCTACGTGACCTCGCTCACGTTCTTCGTCTACACGGCCCTGCTGCTCGGTGGCGCGGCGACGGTCTTCGGTCCCCTGATCGGCTCGCTGATCTTCTGGGTGCTGCAGACCTTCCTGAGCAACCTGCTCCCGTCGCTGGTCTCGGCAGGAGTCCTGCCGTTCATGTCGCAGATCCAGGCGAGCACGCTGCGATTCATCCTGGTGGGTATCGGGTTGATGCTGCTGGTGATCTTCCGGCCGCAGGGCATCCTCGGCAACAAGAAGGAGCTGACCTTTGTCCGGTAATTCGTCGGCCAAGAAGCCGAAGACGACTGCCAAGGCGAACACGTCGCAGAAGCCGCAGGCGCCGAGCGCCGCGGACGACGACAACGTGATGCCGACCGCCCCCGTGGCGCGCGCCAAGACCACCGGCCTGCACGTCGGCGAGATCGCACCCGGCGTCGCCAAGAAAGACCCGATCATCATCGCCGACGGCGTGCGCCGCACGTTCGGCGGTCTGACCGCGGTCGACGTCGAGCACGTCGAGATCCCGCGCGGCGCCATCACCGCCCTGATCGGACCCAACGGTGCCGGCAAGACCACCCTGTTCAACCTGCTCACCGGTTTCGACAAGCCCGACGCCGGCACCTGGATCTTCGACGGCACCTCGCTCTCGGGCGTTCCGGCGTTCAAGGTGTCGCGCCTGGGTCAGGTGCGCACGTTCCAGCTGACCAAGGCCCTCGGCCTGCTCACGGTCGTCGAGAACATGAAGCTCGGCGCGAAGGGCCAGAAGGGCGAGCGGTTCTGGCAGAGCCTCATCCCCTCGATCTGGCGCAAGCAGGACGACGAGATCGAAGAGCGGGCGATGGGCCTGCTCAAGAAGTTCAAGCTCGACTCGAAGGCCGACGACTTCGCCGCCTCGCTCTCCGGCGGGCAGCGCAAGTTGCTCGAGATGGCGCGCGCGCTCATGAGCGAGCCGCAACTCGTCATGCTCGACGAGCCGATGGCAGGGGTGAACCCGGCGCTGACGCAGTCGCTGCTCGATCACATCCTCGACCTCAAAGACGAGGGAATGACGGTGCTCTTCGTCGAGCACGACATGCACATGGTGCGTCACATCGCCGACTGGGTGATCGTGATGGCCGAGGGCAAGGTCGTGGCCGAAGGCGACCCGGTCGGCGTCATGAAGAACCCCGCGGTGATCGACGCCTACCTGGGCGCGCATCAGGATGTCGACCTGGGCGTCGTGACCGGACGGTACGACGACGGGTCCAAGTCGAAGTTGTCAGCGGCCCAGATCGCTGCCGAGGGTCTCGCCGAACTGGAGGGTGAATCCAAGTGAACGCCGCAGCGACAGCGACACGCACCTCAACAACGACGCAGGCCCCGGTCGTCCACATCGACAACGTCGTGGCGGGTTACCTGCCGGGCGTGAACATCCTCAACGGCTGCTCGCTGGTGGCCGAGCAGGGCGAACTGATCGGCATCATCGGACCGAACGGTGCCGGCAAGTCGACCCTTTTGAAGGCAATCTTCGGGCAGGTGAACATCCGCAGCGGCTCGGTCATCCTCGAGGGCGAAGACATCACCGGCCTGCGCGCGAACAAGCTGGTGCAGCGCGGCGTCGGCATGGTGCCGCAGACGAACAACGTGTTCCCGTCGCTCACCATCGAAGAGAACCTGCAGATGGGGCTGTACCAGCGCCCCGGCGCTTACAAGGAGCGTCTCGAGTTCGTCACCGGCATCTTCGCCGAACTAGGGAAGCGCCTGAAGCAGCGCGCCGGCTCGCTCTCGGGCGGTGAGCGCCAGATGGTGGCGATGTCACGCGCGTTGATGATGAACCCCAAGGTGCTGCTTCTCGACGAGCCCAGCGCGGGCCTGTCGCCTGTGCGGCAGGACGAGGCGTTCATCCGGGTCTCGGAGATCAACAAGGCAGGCGTGACGACGATCATGGTCGAGCAGAACGCCCGGCGCTGCCTGCAGATCTGCGACCGTGCGTACGTGCTCGACCAGGGCCGCGACGCCTACACGGGCACCGGCCGCGAACTGCTGAGCGACCCGAAGGTGACCGAGCTGTACCTGGGCACCCTGGGCACGTAGCACCCCGTCTTCTCGAGCTGAAAGCCCCCGGTGCGCCGGGGGCTTTCTCGTGAGCCGGCCCGTGTCCCTCCGGCCCGTGCGCCAAATCAAGGATCGCGCCGTGTGGCCGACGGCGCGGGCCAATGATCACCTGGGCTGACAGGATGCCGTGGCCGGGACGTCGACAGGCGGTGGTGCGCGATCCTTGATTTGGGACACGGTTGCCGGACACGGGCGAGGGGACGCACGAAGAAGGGGCCCCGGTCCGAAGACCGGGGCCCCTCTTTACGAGATAACTGCTACTTAGCCTTCGTAGGCCGAGTAGTTGTTGTCTTCGCCGTACACGTAGATGCCCACCGACGCCTCGGTCGGGTCGCCGACCTCGTCGAAGGTGATCGGGCCCGAGATGCCGTCGTAGTCGGCAACGCCGCCTCCGACGATGATCGCGGCGCAGTCGGCGTAGCTGGTGCACTTCTCACCATCGCCCGAACCACCGGAGACCTCCTGCAGCTTGGCAGCGATCTCCTTGCCGTCCGTCGAGCCGGCAGCCAGGCTGGCCAGCGCGATCAGGATGGTCGCGTCGAAGGACTCAGCCGCGTAGCTGTAGTCCTCGAGCGGGTCGGTGCCTTCGGCAGCCAGGAAGTCGTCGAGCGCGCCGGTGAAGTCACCGATCGAGTCGATCGTCAGGCCCGGCAGGGTGCCCTTGGAACCGGTGAGCGATCCCGCGGGGAACGCGTCGCCGAAGTTCTTCAGGTTGCCAT
>JBDTQN010000324.1:0-2937 GCA_039932215.1 Pseudolysinimonas sp.
GGACTTCTACCCGGTTTCGACCGAGCAGACCGATCAGGGACCGATGGTCCACGGCCTGCTCGTCGCCGCGATCCGTGAAGCCGTTCTCGGCAACGTGGACGCGGCCGAGGCCGCCGGACTGCATGTCGCAGAGGTCGACCTCATCCCGTTCGCGCTGACCCGGCTCCTGCTGGGCTCGCACTCGGGCATGACGGCCCTCGTCGACATCGGCGCCTCGACCACGTACGTGGTGATGGCGGCGAACGGGGTGCCGCACTTCATGCGCGTCATTCCGAACGGCGGTCGTGACATCACGGATGCCGTGGTCGCGTCGCATGACATCCCGTTCGGCGAGGCCGAGCGCATCAAGCGCACCATCGGCATCCTGGGTCGCCCGCTCTCGCCCGAGGCCCAGCCGATCGCCGCGACCATCGCGTCGGCCACGCACGAGCAACTGATGAGCGTGCGCAACACGATCAGCTACTTCGCGACCGCTCGGCCGAACACGCCGGTGCAGCGCGTCGTCCTCAGCGGAGGCGGCGGCGATATGCCCGGCATCCGCGAGGCGTTCGCCGAGCTGACCCGCCTTCCCGTCACCGACGCCGATCCCGGTTCACGGGTCAGCATCGCCAAGTCCGTTCGCGTGGACGGCGGCTGGCCCGACTCGCTTTCGGTGGCCGTCGGACTCGCAGTGGGGAGCACAGCATGACCGTCGACATTCCCACCCGCGCCCCGGAGCAGCAGGCTCCGGCGGAGGGGCGTTCGCGCCGCGGGCTCAAGAGCGGACCGCAGATCACACTCGGACGGTCGCCTCGCGCGGCCGCACCGCTCGTCGTCGGAGGCCAGCCTCGTGCGAACCTCCTGCCGCCCGAGATCATCCTCAAGCGCAAGCAGCTCAAGACCCGTCGCGCCCTGCGCTTCGGCGTCGTGCTGGTCGCGATCGGGACCGCAGCGGCATGCGCACTGACATTCGGCGTGGCCTCGGTCGCGCAGGTGCAGTTCACGCTCGCGCAGGACACGCAGGCCAAGCTCATCCAGGAGCAGGGCACCTACAGCGAGGTCCGCGACGTGCAGACGACGATCGCGACGATCACCGCCGGCCAGCAGGTCGGCGCATCGACAGAGATCAACTGGCAGAGCTACCTGACGAAACTGCAGGGAACCCTCCCGGCGGGTGTCTCGTTGCAGACGGTCGACATCGAGTCGGGCACGCCGATGCAGACGTTCGCGCAGTCGGACGGGCCCCTTCAGGGCGCCCGCGTTGCCTCACTGACGTTCACGGCGACCAGTTCGACCCTGCCGACCATCCCGGACTGGCTGCGCGCCATGGCGAAGCTTCCCGGCTTCGTCGACGCGACCCCCGGATCGGTCACGGTCGACGAAGGTGTCTACTCCGCGACGGTGCTGATGCACATCAACACCGACGCGTTCTCGTTGCGTTTCGACCCGGAGCACGTCGCTGCGGCCGAGGCAGCGGAGGCGGAGGCACTGAAGCACAAGGACGCCCAGCTGAAGTCGCTGGTCGCACCGGTCGCCGAGACCACCACCGATGAGGGGACCGACGGCGCCGCCGATGGATCCTCGACCGACGAAGAGGGGAAATGATCATGCAGCAGCATCGAATCATCAGCCTGGCGTCGATCCTGGTCATGCTGATCATCCCGGTGATCGGATGGTTCCTGGTCGCCCAGCCGCAACTCGCGGCCGCGTCGCTGGCCGATCAGCAGCGTGCCGACATGGACGTCCAGATCCAGGCCAGCACCGCGGTGGTCGCTCAGCTCAAGGCGGACAGCGCCAAGCTGCCCGACCTGAATGACGACCTCAACAAGCTGCGCACCTCGATCCCGGCGGGAGTCGACAGCTCGGGCTACATCGACGGTCTGGACGCGCTCGCGCAGCTCAGCCACGTGTTGATCACCAAGCTGACGGTCGGTGACCCGACCGCCTACGTCCCGGCTGTGCCTCCGGTCGACCCGGCGGCTGCCGCCGCGGTCGCCGAGGCGGCTGAGACGGCCGGCCCGGATGGTGCCACGCCGCCTCCGGTCGCACCGGTCGTCACCGACCCGGCCATCGTCACCAACCCGCTCATCGATTCGACGAGTCTCGTCGCGATCCCGGTGACGGTCGACGTGACGGGACCGTTCGAATCCGTCCTGGCATTCGTCGACGGGCTGCAGTCGAGCCCGCGGCTGTTCCTCGTGACCAAGCTGAACACGTCGGTGGTGGCCGGAACCTCGGACTTCACCGGGAGCGTGACGGGCGTCATATACGCGATCCCGACCGGGGTCGAGGGCAAGCCCCGGCCGATCAGCACCACGGTCAAGTCGCTGACGGCCATCGTCGTCGAGGCTCCGGTCGAAGAGACCGATCCCGGCACAGACGAGAACGCGGATCCCACACCGGAGGATCCGGCTGACACCACGACGCCCTAGCGCGCCGTGCCACACTCTCCGCCCCGGCGCAGCCCACCGCGCGCCGGGGCGGAGTCCTTTGCCCTCCGCCTGACATGACGCCCCGTTACGTGTAACCTGGACCAGGTATGTGCTGTGATTCGCACACGCAAATCCCTCTCTGAAAAGGCTCCGGTCTTTTCGCGTGCAAGGGACCAGGGCCACTCGGCCCCCACGGCATATCCACTCGAAGTCCCGGACTGATTCCAGGCCGGGGAGCGGATTGCGATGGAAGACCATCAATCCACTGTCACCGTGCAGTGAACAAACCAGGAAGCAAGACTTTGCCCACAATCCAGCAGCTGGTCCGCAAGGGCCGCAAGCCGAAGGTCGTCAAGACCAAGGCGCCCGCCCTGAAGGGCAACCCGCAGCAGCGCGGTGTGTGCACTCGCGTGTACACGACGACCCCGAAGAAGCCGAACTCGGCTCTGCGCAAGGTCGCCCGCGTCAAGCTCAGCAACGGCACCGAGGTCACCGCCTACATTCCCGGCGAGGGCCACAACCTGCA
>JBDTQN010000325.1:0-2934 GCA_039932215.1 Pseudolysinimonas sp.
GGCAGCGTCGCGTACAACTTCTCGCGCAAGGGCGTCATCTCGATCACCAAGACCGAGGGCGTCAGCGAAGATGACATCCTGCTCGCGGTGATGGATGCCGGGGCCGAAGACGTCGCCGACCACGGCGGCGGATTCGAGGTCATCACCGATCCCTCGTCGCTGGTCGCCGCCCGCACTGCGCTGGTCGACGCGGGGATCGACTACGACTCGGCCGAGGCGGAGTTCGTGCCGAACCTGCGAGTCGAGGCCGACGCGGCGACCGCGCGCAAGGTGTTCCGGCTGATCGATGCGCTCGAAGACAGCGATGACGTGCAGAACATCTTCACGAACATCGACGTCTCGGCCGACGTGCAGGCCGAACTCGACAACGACGAGGACTAGCTCGCCGCGTCGGCGCGTTCGGCCAGCGTCGCGTTGACGGGCGCGAATGCCAGGCGGTCGAGCACCAGTTCGATGTCGAGGATGCGACCTCCGCCGGTCGTGAGCAACTCGACACACCGCACCGACCCTGCGGGTGTGTCGGTCACGAAGTCGTAGACCACGCAGGCGCGATCGCCTGCGACGAACACGTCGCGGATGTCGTTGCGGATCAGGGCGGGCAGCAGC
This sequence comes from Pseudolysinimonas sp., assembly GCA_039932215.1. Taxonomy (GTDB): domain Bacteria; phylum Actinomycetota; class Actinomycetes; order Actinomycetales; family Microbacteriaceae; genus JBDSKH01. The sequence continues at coordinate 607 of JBDTQN010000325.1, forward strand.
CGGTTGAGAGCCTCGAGCCATTCCGCCTTGGACGACAGCGCGCCGGCAAACCGGGCGGTGAGAGCGTCGTCAAGCAGGTCGTTCAGCGGGGTCAGATCGTGCGCGCCGACGGCGTCGACGTAGCGGCGGGCGATGGTCTCGGTCTCTGTGGTCGTCATGAGGGCACCATAACCACAACCAACCATCTGTACAAGTGACGGTTTGTGGATATGATGACGCCATGACCGATCCCGCGCTCGACCGTGCGCTACGCGCCCTTGCCGACGGCAATCGTCGCGCGATCCTCGGCGTGATCCGGCAGTCACCGCGTGCCGTCGGCACGGTGGCCGCCGACGTCGGGCTCTCGCAGCAGGTGACATCGCACCATCTGCGGGTGCTGAGGACCGCCGGCCTCGTCACTGAGACGCGGTCGGGCGTCCGGCACCTTTTCGCGGTCGATACCGACGGGTTCGCAGCGGTCCGCTCCTACCTGGACGACTTCTGGCCGGCGAAGCTCGCTGCGCTGCGCGATGCCGTCGAGGCGCACGGGACAGATGCAAATGGCTGAGTACGCCACCGCCATCGAGATCCGCGCGACGCCCGACGATGTGTTCGAGTTCCTCGTCACCCCGGCAGGCATGACGGCTTGGATGGGGGAGCACGCGGTGCTCGACCCGAGACCCGGCGGTGCCTTCGAGGTCGACATCAGCGGCGCGCCCATCCGCGGCGAGTACCTCGAAGTCGACCGGCCGCATCGCGTCGTCGTGTCGTGGGGCGTGGCGGGCAGCGACGACTTCCCCGCCGGCATGTCGCGCGTAACGTTCTCGCTCACGGCCACCGCCACCGGGACACGGGTGGACCTGCTGCACGCCGACCTCCCCGACGCCCGTGTCGCGGGTCACGTGGACGGTTGGAACCACTTCCTGCCTCGCCTGACGTCGATCGCGACGGGCAACGTGCCGTCCGCCGATGCGTGGATCCCGATGCCGTGGCGCGGGACTGCCTGACGGCGAGTCTCGAACACACGTGCGAATGTTCCCGGTAGCGTCGCCTGCATGCGCGTGCTCGGTATCGATCCGGGGCTGACCCGATGCGGGATCGGCGTCGTCGACGTCGCGCCCGATCGCCGCGCGACCCTCGTCTATGTCGGGGTCGTTCAGACGCCTCCTGCGCTCGATCTGGGCGAGCGTCTTTTCGCGATCTCGACCGGCATCCGCGAGGTGCTTGCCGCGTACCACCCCACGGCGATGGCGATCGAGCGGGTCTTCGCTCAGCACAACCTGCGCACCGTGATGGGCACGGCCCAGGCCAGCGGGGTCGCGCTCGCACTCGGTGCCGAATTCGGGCTCACCGTCGGCCTGCACACGCCGAGCGAGGTGAAGGCGGCGATCACCGGGTACGGCTCTGCACAGAAGGCGCAGGTCGGCGCGATGGTGGCGCGAGTGCTGGGGTTGGATGCCGTGCCGAAACCCGCGGATGCCGCGGATGCGCTGGCGCTGGCGATCTGCCATGCGTGGCGGGGCGGCCTCGACACACGTGCCGCAGGGGCGCACGCGCCCACCGGTCTGACGAAGGCGCAGGCCGCGTGGGCAGCGGCCGAGAGGGTCTCGCGGTGATCGCGTCGGTACGCGGCACCGTGATCGCCGTGTCGGGGCCGATCGCGGTGATCGAGGTCGGGGGAATCGGGCTCGCGGTGCAGGTCACGCCGCAGCACGCCATGGGCCTGCGCATCGGGCACGATGCCAGCCTGCACACGGCTCTGATCGTGCGCGAAGACGACCTCAGCCTGTTCGGGTTCGAGAGTCGTGCCGAGCTCGAAGTGTTCGACCTGTTGCGCGGTGTTTCCGGCGTCGGTCCGAAGTCGGCGCTGGGGGTACTCGCGACACTGAGCCCCGACGACATCGCGCGAGCGGTGGCGGCCGAAGACGATGCCCCGTTCCGCAAGGTGTCGGGGATCGGGCCCAAGACGGCGAAGCTGATCGCGGTCTCGCTGCAAGGCAAACTGCTCGCCCCGGCCGCGACATCCGCAACCGGAGCCCGCACGCCAGCGACCAGCATCACCCAGAACGTCGTCACGGCACTTGTCGGTCTCGGCTGGAACGAGCGTGCGGCCGCGGCCGCCGTCGACGAGGCAGCCGCCGAAGCGACCGATGACGAGCGCGAGACCGTCGCCGCCCTGCTGCGGCTCTCGCTGGCACGGCTCGGGCCGGGGGTGCGCCCGTGAGCGACGACGGGGTTTCGACAGGCTCAACCACCGAGAACACAGGCTCAACCACCGACCCGGTGAAGCCCGAGGTCGCCGAAGACGAGAACGAGCTCGCGTTCGAGGGAGCTCTGCGTCCGCGCAGC
>JBDTQN010000326.1:0-2933 GCA_039932215.1 Pseudolysinimonas sp.
GAGGCGCCGATCGCCAACGGCGATGTTATCTCGGCGCTCGAGCAGGTGCTGTTCACCGGCGCCTCCGACCTCCACGTCACCGCCAACTCGATGCCGATGCTGCGCGTCGACGGTCGCCTGCGCCCGGTGCCCGGTGCCGGCATGTGGAACACCGACGAGGTCATGGTCGCCGTGCGCGGCCTGATGACCGACGAGCAGCAGGAGACCTTCGACAAGAACCACGAGCTCGACTTCGCCTACGCGCTGCCGGGCGGCACCCGCTTCCGCGTGAACTGCTACCAGCAGCGCGGTGCGACGGGTGCGGCGTTCCGCATCATCTCCACCACCATCCGCTCGCTCGAAGAGCTGGGCGTTCCCGACATCGTGGCGCAGTTCGCCACCCTGCCGCGTGGTCTCGTGCTCGTCACGGGACCGACCGGCTCGGGCAAGTCGACGACCCTGGCCGCGCTCATCGACCTGGTGAACCGCACGCGGTTCGACCACATCGTCACCGTCGAGGACCCGATCGAGTACGTGCACGGCAACAAGCGCTCGCTCATCAACCAGCGCGAGGTCGGCAGCGACACGCACTCGTTCAGCGCCGCACTCAAGCACGTGCTGCGCCAGGACCCGGATGTGATCCTGGTCGGCGAGATGCGCGACCTGGAGACGATCTCGGTCGCACTGACCGCCGCCGAGACCGGTCACCTGGTGTTCGCGACCCTGCACACGCAGGATGCCGCGCAGACCATCGACCGCATCATCGACGTCTACCCGTCGCACCAGCAGTCGCAGATCCGCACGCAACTCGCGGCGACCCTGATGGGCGTCGTGTCGCAGACCCTGGTGCCCCGCGCCTCGGGGGCCGGCCGTGTGATCGCGACCGAGGTGCTGATCACCACGCCCGCCATCTCGAACCTGATCCGCGAGGGCAAGGCCCACCAGATCACGTCGAGCATGCAGGCCGGCCGCTCGCTGGGCATGCACACCATGGATCAGCACCTGGCCGACCTCGTCAACGAGGGCGAGATCACCCGCGAGGCCGCGTTCGAGAAGGCCCACGACCCCGACTCGCTCGAGCGCCTCATCCGGCGTGAAGACGTGGCCGGCTCCGAGTTGTCGTTCGATCCCTCCGCATTCTCCATGCCCGAAGAAGCAAGGAACCACTGATCATGTCGATGGCTGTCAAGAACTTCGCTTACACGAGCCGCAACGACGCAGGCAAGGTCGTCAAGGGCAAGGTGGAGGCGCCCAGCGAGGCCGCCGCGCTCAACAAGATCCGCGGGCTCGGCCTCCAGCCGGTCACGGTCGAGGAGTCGCGGGCTGGCACCGGCCTGCAGCGCGAGATCTCGATCCCCGGCTTCTCGAAGGGCGTCGACCTGAAGGCGCTCGCGATCATGAGCCGCCAGATGGCGACGATGATCAGCTCCGGCCTGTCGTTGCTGAAGGCCCTCGCGATCCTCAGCAACCAGACCGAGAACAAGAAGCTCGCCGGCATCCTGCAGCAGGTCACCGTCGACGTCGAGAATGGTGGGTCGCTCAGCGACGCGTTCGCGAAGCACCCGGTCGACTTCCCGCCGCTGATGATCAACCTCATCCGCGCGGGTGAAACGGGCGGATTCCTCGAGAAGGCCATGGAGTCTCTGGCCGTCAACTACGAGAAGGAATCGAAGCTCAAGTCGGCGATCAAGTCGGCGATGGCGTACCCGACGATGGTGCTGGTCATGTCGTTCGTCGCCGTGATCCTGATGCTGCTGTTCATCGTTCCGGTTTTCAAGAACATGTTCGAGGGCCTCGGCAGTTCGCTGCCGGCGCCGACCCAGATGCTCGTCACCATCTCTGAGAACATGTGGTGGATCACCCCGCTTCTGGCCGTTCTCCTCATCGGCGGCACTCTGTGGTGGAACGCCAACAAGAACACCGATGCGGTGCGCAAGGTCGTCGATCCGCTGAAGCTGCGTGTGCCCGTCTTCGGGCAGCTGGTGCGCAAGATCGCCATCGCCCGGTTCACTCGCAACTTCGCGAACATGATCTCGGGTGGTGTGCCGATCTTGACGGCGCTCAACGTGGTCGGCGAGACCTCGGGCAACTATGTCATCGCGCAGGCCACCCAGCGCATCGCCGAGTCGGTACGCACCGGGCAATCGATCACCAAGCCGCTCGCCAGCGAGCCGGTGTTCCCGCCCATGGTCGTGCAGATGATGGCCGTCGGTGAGGACTCCGGTTCGCTCGACACCATGCTCATGAAGATCGCCGACTTCTACGACGACGAGGTGGAGCGCATGACCGATGCGCTGACCTCGCTCATCGAGCCGCTGCTGATCGCCTTCCTGGGCGTCGTGGTCGGTGGCATGATCGTCGCGCTCTACCTGCCGATCTTCAACATCGCGACGGCGGTCAAGTAGGCGGATACGCGCCTCCCTTCCGCGTGTCCCCCGCATACGGGGGAGCGCGGACGGGCGCCGATCTTCTAGTTTTCTGCCAGGCCGATGGGCCGGCGGGGGCCGGCGTTCACACCATCGCCGAGCTAGGGGGCTCGTCGCTCAGACGGGATCCGGGAACTCCCGGGTCCCCCTCTGGCGTGCCTGTGGACGGGCACCTCGTCTCCCCGCGAAATGGGGCCATGATCAGGGTAAAAACCCCCCTTGCGGGGTATTCTGCGTCCCCCTGAACGACCCTAGGTTCGTCCTTGTCGGGTCGACGGCCTTTGGGGGGCGGCGTCCGATTCCACCAATCACTTCTACGAATGGAATCCAACATGACCAGCATCAAGTCGGCGCTCGAGCGTCGCCTGGCCGAGGGCAAGAAGGAAGAGGGCTTCTCGCTCATCGAGCTTCTCGTCGTCGTCATCATCATCGGCATCCTCGCCGCGATTGCGATCCCGATTTACATCGGTGTGCAGAACTCGGCCAAGGACTCGGCTGTGCAGTCTGACCTGACCAACGCGAAGACGG
>JBDTQN010000327.1:0-2903 GCA_039932215.1 Pseudolysinimonas sp.
CGAACACCACCCAGATGATGAAGGTCCAGACCTCTTTGGTGTCCCAGCCCCAGTAACGCCCCCAGGCGCGCTCGGCCCAGATCGCGCCGGCCATGAGGGTGAAGGTCCAGAACGCGAAACCGACGATGACGAGGCGGTTCGCCATGTTCTCGAGCGTCTCTGACGAGGGGAACGAGCGCAGGAATCGCAGCCCCTCCGCCCTGCCCGCCTCGCGGCGCGACTGCAGCAGTTGCGCGATCGACAGCCCACCGCCGACGGCGAAGAAGCCGGTCGCGAGGGTCGCGACGAACACGTGGACGACGAGCCACACCGACTGCAGGGCCGGCGGCAGTGGCGTGATCGGCACATAGAAGTTGACGCTCGCGAGGCCGAGCAGCAAGGCGACGAGCCCGGTGACGAAGGCCCCGATGAACCGCACGTCGCGCCAGAACTGCACGACCAGGAACACGCCGACCATGAACGCGGTGCCCATCGACGAGAACTCGAACATGTTGGCCCACGGCACGCGCCCGGCGGCGACTCCGCGCAGCACGATCGATGCGACGTGGATCACCCAGGCGAGAACGGTGAGCGCGAACGCAACGCGCTGGTAGCGGCTGGCACCCGAGCCCGTCGAAACAGGCGCCGCCCGCTCGTCGACAACGGTGGTTGAACCTGTCGAAGCCCCCACATAGGCACGGGATGCGGCAACAGTCTGAGGTGCCGCCTGCGACACAGCGGCGCGCTTGCTCAGATCGAGCACGAAGGCGATGAACGCGAGCGCATACACGGCGATGGCCGAGTAGATCGCGACCAGCGAATACGCGGCGAGGGTCTCTGTCGTCACGAGTCGATCTTACGTTCGGGATCACCGAGCACGGCCCGGTGCCGGCGCGCGAGATCGGCGACCGCCGCCGCGAGTGTCGGGTCTTCACCTCGTGCCAGGCCGGCGTACTCAAGGCGGGCACCCCCGGCATCCGGAACCGCCTTCACCCACATGCGCCGGCGCGGAATGAACAGGCTGATCAGCAGCCCGCCCAAAATCAGAGCCGCGAACAGCAGCGCCCAGCCGGGCGTCGGGTCGTGGTGGATGTCGACGCTGACATAGCGACGCAGACCCTCGTACTCGATGGTGCCGAGGCCGCCGGGCAGCTCGGCGACATCGCCCTCGGCGAGTTCGATGGCGGGCTCGCCCGAAGCGGCGCCCGCGATCTGAGTCAGGCCGCTCGGGTCGAGCGTGTACGCGTTCACGCCCACACCGTCGTCGAGACCGAGGTCGCCCGTATAGGCGAACAGAGTGAGCAGCGACTCCCCGTGGTCGGTCGGCGAGAACGACGTGTAGGTGCCATCGGCGAGACGCAGCGGGTCGGGGTAGAAGAACCCGGTGAAGGCAACCTGCTCGTCGAGGCCGTCGGGCACCTTCACGACCCCGCGGCTGCGGAGGTTGCCGTCGAGCGCGAGGAACGGCACCGGGCCGCTGAACACGGCCTCGCCCTCGGCGTCGCGCACCGTGATGACCGGCGCGTACCCGTTGCCGAGCAGGTAGACATCGGTGGCGCCGACCGTGATCGGGGAGTTCACCTTGAGCGATGTCGGGGTCCAGTCGCTGCCCGGCGTGCGGGTGCTGAGGCTCGCCTCGAAGTCCTGCGGGTGCCAGACGCCCGTGCTGACGTCGAGCTCGTATCGCGCCGAAAACTCATCGAGCCGCATCGAGTACGGCTCGAGCACCGCCTCGTCGAAGAACCGTCCGGGGCTGAAGGAGTCGTAGCTGGCGAGCACATTGCTGAAGGGCTCACCCTGCACCAGCACGCGCTGGCCGGTGTAGCCGAAGCCGCCGCCCACGCCCACGGTCAACAGCATCCCGACCAGCGCGGTGTGGAAGACCAGGTTGCCGGTCTCGCGCAGGTACCCCCGCTCGGCGCTCACGGAGTCGGGGTAGCGCTCGGTGCGATAGCCCTGCCGTTTCAGCAGCTTCGCCGCCTCGTCGATGGCGACCCCGGCATCCACCCCGGTCTTCTCGGAGGTGAACCCCACCAGCCGCTCGAGACGCGCGGGCGTCTTCGGCGGCCGTGCGCGCAGGGCATCGAAGTGGTGCTTCGTGCGCGGGATGACGCAGCCGACCAGCGAGATGAACAGCAGCAGGTAGATGGCCGAGAACCACGGCGACGCGAAGGTGCTGAACAGCCCGAGCGAATCGAGCACCTTGAACGTCTCGGGGTCGTTCTGTGCGAACTGCAGCACACCGTTCGGGTCGGATGTGCGCTGCGGCACCAGCGAGCCCGGCACGGCGGCGAGCGCCAGCAGCAGCAGCAGGAACAGGGCCGTGCGCATGCTCGTGAGCTGGCGCCAGAAGAAGCGCGCATACCCGAGCGGTCCGAGCTTCGGCTCGATGACGGTGGTTGAGCCCGTCGAAACCTCAGAGGGCGATTCCGAAGTCACTGATCACCGCCCCGAGGCTCGACATGAGCCAGGTCCACGCGCCGCTCACCATGAGCACGCCGATGACGATCAGCAGGATTCCCCCGGCGATGTTGATGGCCCGGATGTGGCGCTTGACCCAGGCGATCGACCCGCCGACCCAGCCGAAGCCGAGCGCGACGAGAAGGAACGGGATGCCGAGGCCGAGGCAGTAGAACAGGCCGATGAGGAGCGCGCGAGCGGGATCGCCGCCGTCGATCGCGAGGAAGCTCACTGCGGCGATCGTCGGCCCGACGCACGGCGTCCAGCCCAGCGCGAACACCACGCCGAGCAGCGGAGCGCCGAGCAACCCGGTGCGCGGCTGCCAGCTCGGCTTGAGGGTGCGCTGCAGAACGGTGACCTGCCCGATGAACACGAGGCCGAGCACGATGATCACCACGCCGCCGATGCGCAGCAGCAGGTCGCGGTACTGCACGAAGAACACGCCGACCGTTCCGGCGAGCAGG
>JBDTQN010000328.1:0-2901 GCA_039932215.1 Pseudolysinimonas sp.
GCTTCTTCGCGATCTGCTCCACCGTGGCACCGGGCTCGAGCGCGCGCAGCACGATCAGCTCGCGCTCGCTGAGCGCACCGGCGACCGCCGTGTACGGGGCGAGATAGCTGGTTCCCCGCAGTTCGTGGCGGCCGACGAACGCGTCCGCCTCGGGTGACAGGTCGGCAAGCGCGCGCAGCGTCTGGTGCGGCAGCAGGTGGAACGCGACGATGACGCCCGACTTGTCGGCCTGGTTCACCGCACGCAGCAGGGACGCGGTGGCGTCGTCCTCACGCCCGAGCGCGAGTTCGGCCGCGGCGCGCAGCACGGCGAGATCCAGTTGCCCGTACCGCTCCACGCGGCCACGGCGCTGGCCCTCGAGGATGAACAGCAGCGCGTGCTTCGGGTTGCCGCCCAGCAGGGCGAGACGTGCCCGCGGCACAGCGATCCAGGTGTTGCGCGACACGACACCGTCGAGGGCGGCTTCGGCGCGCGACAGCTGGCCGAGCAGCAGGGCCAGGTCGGCGGCGTCGCTGGTCAGCAGCACCTGCGCGGTCGAGCCGGCGACGAGTTGCTCGCCATGCTCGGCCCAGGTGCGGTCGAGGGCGCCGTCGGTCTCCACCGGATCGCCCCAGTACAGCCCGTACCGGTTGTTGGCGTGCACCACGAACGGCCACAGCTCATCGTGTCCCGCCGGGTCGGCGAGCGACGCGAGCCAGTGCCGCGCCGAGGTCGGTTCGAGCCGCCCCATGGCGATGAGCGCGTGGGCGACGAGCCCCGCGGTCCCGATCGAGGCCTCCGGCACCAGCGCGAGCCAGGTGGATGCGTGGTCGGTCTCCCCTTCGAGGGCGCGCACCAGCGCGGTCGCCTCGGCGGCGCGTTCGGCCAGCTTCTCGGCGGAGTCGCCGCGGTTCTGCGTGAGCGTGAAGCTGCGCGTGAAGCTCTCGCGCGCTCCCACGAGGTCGAGCCCCAGCATCCGGGTCAGGCCCGACTGGTAGTGGGCTTCGGCCAGGGTGCCGACCGGGCGGCCGGCGATGTCATCGTCGTCGTCGAGCAGGGCGTCGAGTTCGCGGACCGCGTCGAGCGCCGCCGCGAAGTCGCCCTTGAGGCGGAACACGATCGTCTTGATCAGCAGCACGTGCAGCATGTCCCACGGCGACATCTCGCGCGGCAGGCGCGCGAAGATGCCGGCGGCGCGGCGCGCGATCGTCAGGTATGCCTGCGCGAGTCCTTCGCGCGGCTGCCATCCGACCTCGAGGCAGAGGGTGAAGCGCGGGTTCTCGTCGCGCACCTTGCGCGGCAGCGCGAGGATCGCGTCGTGGACGCGCAGCGGGTCTTCGGCGAGCAGGCGGAACATCTCGCCGTCGAGGGTGCCGATGACCGAGTCCCAGTCCTCGGCGTCGCTGAAGTGGGCGATCGACTCGAACACTTCGCCGCGTTCGCGGAAGTGCTCGCCGAGCGCCGAGCTGAGTCGCTTCGACAGCGCGGGGTCGCGCAGCTTGAGTTCGAGGATGAGCACCCGGCGCAGCATCGGCTCCATGCGGTAGCGGGCCTCGCCACCCTGCTCGCCCGTCGATCCGGCCGCCTCGCGGATCACGATGCGGGACTGCGCGGCACGGTCGAGCGGGGTGCGCTCGGCGATCGCCGGGGCCACCAGCGACAGGATCTCGCCGGTCAGCGTCGACGGCACCGCCAGCGGCAGCAGGCCGGTGACCGAGTCGTCAGACGATGCGCGGAACCGCATCGTGAGGTAGTTCTCGCACTCGTCGAGCAGGTACGACACGGCGTCGCCCTGGGTCTCCATCTCTTCGAGGCTGGCCGATGCGATCACGGCGGGCAGCACATCCGGAAGCATCATCGGCGAGTGCGACAGCGCGATGGCGTCTTCGTCGGTGAGCTGCACGCCGAGCTTGCCGGCAAAGCGGCGGATGCCCTCGGGATCGACCACGAGCGTCGCAGCCGAGACGAGCTGGGCGCCGTACTCGGCGCGGCCCATCACCTCGAGCATGCGGCGGCCGGGGCAGATGGCGATGATCGACAGCTTCGGGGCGGCGACCAGCAGACCGAGCAGGCCCGCGTCGAGTTCGTGAGAGACGCTGGGGCGGATGTCGAGGGCGAGCAGCAGCGGACGCTTCAGCTCAGCGAGGTACTCGACAACGGCGGCGTCGGGTTCGCCTTTCAGCGCGACGCCGGATGCGTGCGCGAGGGCACCGCGGATCGCGTCCCACGCCTCGCGGTCGTCGACGGGGGCGGCGGGCAGTTCGGCCCAGACGATGTCACGGTCGACCGTGTCGGCGGTCAGGGCGGCGGCCACGACGGCGCGCACGGGAACGAGCGGCAGGTCCGGCACGATCGTGATGCGGATGTCGTGATCGGGTGCGCGGAACGCCGTCGGTGCAACGGGTCCGCGCGCGACCGGGAGCCCGTGGTGCAGGGCCTGGGGCATCGGGTACTCCTGATGGGGATGACCGATCCTTGAGCCCACCACAGAAAATCCCCAAGTGCCGGTACGGCGGGTCGCCGGCTGAGAAGGCACGACGCGTACGACTTCTTCCATTAACCCGCTCCCTCACCCGCTCGGGAACCCCCCGAGTAAGATTCAAGACCCCCGAGTTATGGGGACAGACCGAGCTGTCCACTGCGCGCTCGGCTAGTCTCGGCCTATGGCCGCCGACCCCACCGATCCCGCCGTCAGCGAGCAGCTGGCCGCCATCCGGCTGAGCATCGACAACATGGATGCGGCGATCGTGCACCTGCTCGCCGAACGTTTCAAGTTCACTCAGCAGGTCGGTCGCCTGAAGGCTGCGCACGGGCTGCCGCCGTCAGACCCAGAACGTGAGCGCACCCAGATCGCCCGGCTTCGCGGCCTCGCCGAAGAGGCGCAGCTCGACCCGGCCTTCGCCGAGAAGTGGTTCAACTTCG
>JBDTQN010000329.1:0-2879 GCA_039932215.1 Pseudolysinimonas sp.
ACCCCCGACTGGAGTCCGGACAAGGCGCAGGACTGGGTGGCCAGCCAGATCACCCTGTTCGGCGACGACATCTCGGCCGTGTATGCGGCCAACGACGGCACCGCTAGCGGCGCGATTGCCGCCCTGCACGCGGCGAACGTGACTCCCGCTCCCCTGGTGACCGGCCAGGACGCCGAGCTCGCGGCCATCCAGCGCATCGTCTCGGGCGACCAGTACATGACCATCTACAAGGACATCAAGCAGGAGGCGGAGGTCGCCGCCGAGATGGCCGTGCGGCTGGCGTCGGGCATGGATGTGGTCGGCGAGACCGAGATCGACGGCACGCCGGCAACCCTGCTCGGCGCCGAGATCGTCACGGTCGACACGATCATGACGACCGTCGTCGCCGACGGGGTGTACACGGTCGCCGAGATCTGCACGCCCGCGTACGCCGCCGCGTGCGAAGCGGCGGGCATCCGATGACGCTCGCTCCCGCGCCCGCGAAGAACGCCCGCGAGCAGATCCTGTCGCTGCGCGGCATCCACAAGCGGTTCGGCGCGGTTCGCGCGCTGCAGGACGTCGACTTCGATGTGTACGCCGGCGAGGTGGTCGCGATCGTCGGTGACAACGGCGCCGGCAAGTCGACGCTGGTGAAGATCCTGTCGGGCGTGCACCCCCAAGACAGCGGCACGATCACCTACTACGGCTCGCCGGTGACGATCGCCACACCGACCGACTCGCGCGACCTCGGCATCGCCACCGTCTACCAAGACCTGGCGCTGGTCGACAACCTGGATGTCGTGGGCAACCTCTGGCTGGGCCGCGAGTTGCGCAGACGGGGCGAGCTCGACGACGTCGAGATGGAGCAGCGCTCGTGGGCACTCCTGCGCGAACTGAGCGCCCGCATCCCCTCGGTGCGCGTGCCCGTCGCGGCGCTGTCGGGCGGGCAGCGGCAGACGGTGGCGATCGCCCGGTCGCTGATCGGCGAGCCGAGCGTCGTCATCCTTGACGAGCCGACCGCCGCGCTGGGCGTCGCCCAGACCGCCGAGGTGCTGAACCTCATCGAGCGACTGCGTGAGCGCAAGCTCGGCGTGATCCTGATCAGTCACAACATCGCCGACGTGCAGGCGGTCGCCGACCGCATCGTCGTTCTCCGGCTCGGCCGAAACAATGGCGACTTCCGGGGCAACGACATCACCAGCGAAGCGATCATCGCCGCGATCACCGGCGCCACCGACAACTCGGTGTCTCGCCGCGCGGCCGCGCAACTCGAATCGGCCGATGGGGGACGCTGACGTGGTGACCATGATCGACCCGCCCGACGAACGGCTGAGCCCCGCCCGCGGCGCGCGCGGCTGGCTCACCGAGGCGATCAGCCGTATGCGGGCCGGCGACCTGGGGCCCGTCCCCGTGCTGGTGGGACTGGTCGTCATCTGGGCGACGTTCCAGATCTTGAACCCGACCTTCCTGTCCAGCACCAACCTCGTCAACCTGACCATGCAGTGCGCCGCCGTCGGCACCATGGCGATCGGCATCGTGCTGGTGCTGCTGATCGGCGAGATCGACCTGTCGGTCGGCTCGGTGAGCGGTCTCGCCTCGGCCATCCTGGCGGTTGCATTCGTGCAGAACGGCCTGCCGCTGATCGTCGCGATCCTGATGGCCATCGCCGCCGGAGCCGTCGCCGGACTCATCTTCGGTCTGCTGCGCACGGCGTTCGGCGTGCCGAGCTTCGTGATCACCCTCGCCGGTTTGCTCGGCTTCCTCGGCGTGCAGCTCTACGTGCTCGGCGCGCGCGGTTCGATCAACATCCCGTTCGAGTCGGTCATCGTGCAGTTCGCGCAGCAGTGGTTCCTGCCCGACTGGGCGTCGTACCTCGTCGTCGGCCTGGCGGTGCTGATCTACGCGGCGCAGCACCTGTCGCTCGCCGCGCGGCGCACCGCGGCGGGTCTCACCTCGCTGTCTCGCCCCACGATCCTGGTGCGCAGCGCGGTGATGCTCGTGCTGCTGGGCGTCGCAGCCTGGTACCTGAACCTCTCGCGCGGAGTCGGGGCGATGTTCCTGCTGTTCCTGCTGCTGGTCGTCGTCGCCGACTACTTCCTCAGCCGCACCGGATGGGGACGGGCCGTGCATGCGATCGGCGGCAACGTCGAAGCGGCGCGGCGGGCCGGTATCCGCGTCAACCGCATCTACATCTCGGTGTTCATGATCTGCTCGATCCTCGCCGCGGTCGGCGGCATCCTCGCCGCCGCGCGCTTGGGCGGGGCCAACCAGAGCAGTGGCGGCACCGACACGTCGCTGAACGCCATCGCGGCGGCCGTCATCGGCGGCACGTCGCTGTTCGGCGGCCGGGGATCGGCGTTCTCCGCCGTCCTCGGCGTCCTCGTGATCATGTCGATCACATCGGGACTCGCGCTGCTCACCCTCGACTCGTCCATCCGCTACATGATCACCGGCGTCGTGCTGGTGCTCGCAGTCGTGGTCGACGCGCTCTCCCGCCGTTCTCGCGCCGCCGCGGGGCGGGCCTAGCCCTTCCCCGCCGCTCGTTGCCCACTTCCGACGCCTCAGCCACGCGCGAGGCGTCAGAAGTGGGCAAATAGAGATCAGAGCGTCGCGAAGGCGCGCACGGGGAACGTGCCGAACCCGCGCACGGCGGGCGGGGCGGCCGTGAACCGCGCACCCTGCGGCGGCAGCTGCTCGAGGCCGCGCAGGTGCTCCACGACGTGGATGCCCGCGGCGAGCAGCACGGAGTGCGCGGGGCGCTCGCCGCCCGATTCCGGGTCGTCGATGTTGAGCGAGTCGATGCCGACCAGCGCGACACCCTGGTCGACGAGATGCCGTGCCCCGGCTTCGGTGAGGAAGGGCGCCCCGGTGCCGTAGGCGGGAGCGCCGAAGTGCACGTC
>JBDTQN010000330.1:0-2825 GCA_039932215.1 Pseudolysinimonas sp.
AGCCGTAGTCCATGAGCCGCTTGGCCACGTCCTCCGCTTCGATGCCGGAGGTCAACTTCAACGGCCGCAGATCGAGTATGCATTCGTGCGCCACCAATCCGTCATGCCCTGCGTAGAGCACCGGGTAGTGGGGCGCCAACCGCCGCGCAACGTAGTTGGCCGCCAGGATCGCGCTTTCGGTGGCCGCGCGCAGACCTTCTCCGCCCATCATCGTCACGTACATCCACGAGATCGGCAGGATCGACGCGCTGCCGTACGGCGCCGCGGCGACGGCGCCGATGCGCACGTCGGGCGTGTCCGCGGATGACCTCTCCCCTGTTCCGCCAATGCGGGATTTATCCTCCCCTCGCCCGACAACGGAAGCCTTCTCCCCTCTCCCGTCCGCGGGAGAGGGGCCGGGGGTGAGGGCGGCAGCGGAGGCAAGCACAAAATGCCCAGGCAGGAACGGCGCGAGATGCGCCTTCACCGCCACCGGGCCGACACCGGGACCGCCGCCGCCATGCGGGATGCAGAACGTCTTGTGCAGGTTGAGGTGTGACACGTCGCCGCCGAAGTCGCCGAAGCGCGCATAGCCAAGCAGGGCGTTGAGGTTCGCGCCGTCGACATAGACCTGACCGCCGGCGTCGTGCACCGCGTCCGCGATCTCACGGATGTCGTGCTCGTAGACGCCATGCGTCGAGGGGTAGGTGACCATCAGGGCCGCGAGCTCGGCAGCGTGCTCGGTCACCTTCGCACGCAGGTCGGCCAGGTCGACGTTGCCGAGTCCGTCGCAGGCCACCACGACCACCTTCATTCCCGCCAGCACGGCGCTCGCGGCGTTCGTGCCGTGCGCGCTCGACGGGATCAGGCAGACCACGCGTGCGGTGTCGCCGTTCGCCCGGTGGTACCCGCGGATCGCCAGCAGTCCGGCGAGTTCGCCCTGTGAGCCGGCGTTCGGCTGCAGCGACACCGCGTCGTAGCCGGTCACCTCGGCGAGCCAGCCCTGCAACTGCTCGATGAGACCCAGGTAGCCCTCGACGTCGGCTTCGGGGGCGAAGGGGTGGATGCCGGCGAACTCCGGCCAGCTGACCGCGGTCATCTCGGTCGCGGCATTCAATTTCATGGTGCACGAACCCAGCGGGATCATGCCGCGGTCGAGCGCGTAATCCTTGTCAGCGAGGTACTTGAGGTACCGCATCATCGACGTCTCCGAGCGGTGCGTGTTGAACACGTCGTGCTCGAGGTAGGTCGAGGTGCGCGCCAGGTCTTTGCCGATGCCCTGTGACGACGGCTTGAACCCGAGATCGGCCGAGACGCCGAACGCCCCGAGCAGTGCCTGCGCGTCCTCCGGGGTCGTCGTCTCGTCGACCGAGAACTGGACCGCCGAATCGGAGGCCCGCCAGATGTTGATGCCGGCCTCGGCTGCCGAGGCGACCACGGCATCCGGATTCTCGACCGTCACGGTGAGGGTGTCGAAGTAGCCGGCGTGGACCACGCGGTCACCGAGCGCGTCAGCGAGCAGGCCGGTCAGACGGTTGACGCCGTGGGCGATGCGTTTCAGGCCGCCGGGACCGTGATAGACGGCGTACATGCCGGCCATGACGGCGAGCAGCACCTGCGCGGTGCAGATGTTCGACGTCGCCTTCTCGCGGCGGATGTGCTGCTCGCGGGTCTGCAGGCTGAGCCGGTAAGCCGGATAACCGTTCGCGTCCTGGCTGACGCCGACGAGGCGGCCGGGCAGCTGACGCTCGAGGCCGGCGCGTACCGCCATGTAGCCGGCGTGGGGACCGCCGAAGCCCATCGGCACACCGAAGCGCTGGCTGGTGCCGACGGCGATGTCGGCGCCGAGCTCTCCCGGACTCTTCAGCAGGGTGAGTGCGAGCAGGTCGGCGGCGACGACCGTGATGCCATCGCGCTCTTTCACGGCGGCGATCGCCGAACTCGGATCCCACACCCGGCCGGAGGCGCCCGGGTACTGGATGAACGCGCCGAACGCCTCAGCAGGTGCGTCGGCGTCGAGGTCAGCGAGCACGATGCCGACGGCGTCGGCGCGGTGCGCGAGCAGCGCCTTGGTCTGCGGCATGGCGTCGGGGTCGACGAGGAAGACGTTCGAGGCCTGCCCCGACGCCCGGCGCGCAAGCAGCATGCCCTCGACGACCGCGGTCGCCTCATCCAGCATCGACGCGTTGGCCGTCGTCATGCCGGTCAGGTCGGTCACCATCGTCTGGAAGTTGATCAGCGCCTCGAGCCGCCCCTGCGAGATCTCGGGCTGGTACGGGGTGTACGCGGAGTACCAGCTGGGGTTCTCGAGCACGTTGCGCTGAATCACCGCGGGCGTGATCGTGTCGTAGTAGCCCAGGCCGATCATCGAGCGCTGCACCCGGTTGCGGGACGCGATGGCGCGCAGCTCGGCGAGGGTCTCGCGTTCGGATGCGGCCGGCGGAATCGAGGTCGGGGCGTCGGGTGCGAGCCTGATCGCATCGGGCACGGCGGCATCCATCAGGGCGTCGACGGTGTCATAGCCGACCGCCTCGAGCATCGCGAGCTGCGCGACGGAGTCGGTGCCGACGTGACGGTCGGCGAAAAGGTCTGCCATCAGTCGGTCAGAGCCTTGTACTCGTCGGCGGAGAGCAGCGTGGGCAGCTCGGTGAACTTGACCTTGATCAGCCAGCCCGCGCCGAAGGGGTCGGAGTTCACCAGCGTCGGATCGTCGACGACGGCCTGGTTCGACTCGACGACCTCGCCGTCGACGGGTGCGAACAGCTCGCCCACCGACTTGGTCGACTCGATCTCGCCAACGACCTTGCCCGTCGCGACGTTCGAGCCCTGCTTCGGCAGGTCGACGT
>JBDTQN010000331.1:0-2803 GCA_039932215.1 Pseudolysinimonas sp.
CGGCATCGCCCGAGACCAGACGCAGGATGCCGATGTCACCCCAGCCGCCGGGCCGTCCGCCTCCCACGCTCCCCACCTCGGTGCCGGTCAGCCGACCGAAGCCGTTGTAGCCGAATGTCAGCTCGAGGAACGAGTCGGTCTGCGACCCGCCGATGTACGGACGCGCACTGGCTGGCAGCAACTCAACCACCGCGACCCACCAGCCCGCCGACACGACGACGGCACCGAGCGCGGCGGCCGCGTAGCCGATGCGACGACGCCACGTCCCCGGTGCCGCCCACAGGTACACGCCCGCGAGCACCGGCAACAGCAGGAACGCCTGCAGCTGCTTGGTCAAGAATCCGAGGCCGATCATCGCTCCCGCCCAGAGCACCCAGCGCAGCCTGCCGTCCTCGATCGCCCGGATCGTGAAGTACACAGACAGCGTGAGCAACAGCACGAGCAGCGCGTCAGGGTTGTTGAACCGGAACATCAGCGCCGCGACCGGGGTCACCGCCAGCAGCGCGCCCCCGAGCAGGGCGACCCCGGCGGAGAAGCGGCGCCGCAGGGCGAGGTACAGCACGAAGACCGCGGCCACACCGATCAACGCCTCGGGCACGAGGATGCTCCACGAGCTGAGGCCGAACAGCCGCACCGACAGCGCCATGATCCAGATGCTCGCGGGCGGCTTGTCGACCGTGATCGAGTTGCCCGAGTCGGAGGAACCGAAGAAGAACGCCTCGCCGTTCACCGACCCGGCCTGCGCCGCGGCCGAATAGAAGGAGTTCGCCCACCCGCTCGCCCCCAGGTCCCACAGGTACAGGGTCGCTGTGCCGACCAGCAGGCCGGCGAGCGCGATCCGCTCCGTCCGTCTGCGCATCAGTTCGCATCCTGCGCGATCAGCCGCTCGCGCGTCGTCAGCTCGGGCACGAACTCGGGTGCCGGCTGCCGTTGCGCGCGGAACACCCAGAGCCGCAAGAGCACGAACCGCAGCACCGTGGCGACCAGGTTCGCCGCCGTCAGCACCACGAGTTCCCCGTGCTTCGTGACGCCGGGGTGCACAAGATGCAAACCGGCGAGCGACCCGCTGGTGATCGCCCAGGCGAGCGCGAACACCACCAGACCCTGGAACTGATGGCGCACCACACCCTGCGGCCCGCGCACCCCGAAGGTGAACCTCCGGTTGGCGGCGGTGTTCGCGATCGCCGTCACCAACAGCGCGACGAAGTTCGCCGCCTGGGCCGCCATGACATCCGCGAGCAGCAGGTAGAGAAGCGCATACGCGACCGTCGACAGCCCCCCGACGACCAGGAACCGCAGCACCTGCCCGAAGAACGTGGGCGCCGCGGCGGCCACGAGCGGGCGGCGGCCCAGTTCGGCGTAGATGCGCCCCAACGGGATGCGACCGGTCGCGATCGAATGGGCGACCCGCGCCATGCCTCGCAGGTCCGCGATCGCGGTGCGCCCGACATCCACGGTGCTCTGCTCGTCGTCGACCCAGTCGACCGGCACCTCGTGGATGCGTAGCCCGGCCCGTTCGGCGATCACGAGCAGCTCGGTGTCGAAGAACCAGCCGGTGTCTTCCACATGCGGCAGCACCCGCTGCGCCACGTCGCGTCGCATCGCCTTGAACCCGCACTGCGCGTCAGAGAAAGTCACCCCGAGGGTGCGGTGCAGCAAGAAGTTGTACGAGCGCGAGATCAGCTCGCGCTTCGGCCCGCGCACGACGCGGGAACCGCGCGAGAGGCGGGTGCCGATCGCGAGATCCGAGTGGCCCGAGAGCAGCGGCGCGACGAGCGGGGGAAGTGCGCGCAGGTCGGTCGACAGGTCGACGTCGACGTACGCGACGACCTCCGCCTGGCTCGCGAGCCAGGCCGCGGCGAGGGCACGACCTCGGCCCTTCTGGCTGAGGTGCCGGGCCTGCACTCCCGGCACCTCCAACGCCAGCCGGTCCGCGATGACCGGAGTCGAATCGCTGGACGCATTGTCGGCGATCGTGATCATCCACGGCTCGTCGAACTGCTGGGTGAGCGACTCCGCCAGAGCGCGCACACTGCGCTCGAGGGTCGCCTCTTCGTTGTACACCGGCACCACGACTTCGAGTGCGAGCTCACGGGCACCGGCCATGACCACGATGCAACGCCCGCACCCTATGACCGAGCGGCGTGAACCTTATGAATCGGCTGGGCGCCGGTCGGCTCAGATCGAATCGAGTGTTGCCAGCAGATCGCCGAGCAGGTCGTCGACGCCCTCGATGCCGACCGAGAGCCGCACCACGTTCTCGGGGACCTCGAGCAAGGTGCCCTTCACCGAGGCATGGGTCATCTCTGCCGGGTAGCACACCAGCGACTCGACGCCGCCGAGCGACTCCGCCAGCTGGAACAGGTTCAGCGACTCAGCGAAGGTGCGTGCCGTCGGCCCGTCGGCGAGCTGCACCGAGATCATGCCGCCGAAGCTCTTCATCTGCCTCGCGGCGAGTTCGTGTCCCGGGTGGTCGGGCAGCCCGGGATAGTAGACCCGGCTGAGCTTCGGGTGACCGACGAGTGTCTCAGCGATCGTCTGCGCGTTCGACGAGTGACGGTCCATGCGCACCGCGAGGGTCTTGATGCCCCGGATAGTGAGCCAGGCATCCATCGGCCCCGACACGGCGCCGACGCCGAACTGAAGGAACGCGACCTTCTCGGCCAACTCGCCCTCGTTCAGGATCACGGCCCCGCCCAGCACATCGCTGTGCCCGCCCAGGTACTTGGTCGTCGAGTGCACGACCACGTCGGCGCCGAGCGCCAGCGGCTGCTGCAGGTACGGCGACGCGAAGGTGTTGTCG
>JBDTQN010000332.1:0-2803 GCA_039932215.1 Pseudolysinimonas sp.
GCAGCATCGTGAATCCGACTGCATCGGCCGGGACGACCGCCTCGGTGTCTTCGATAAGGTCGCCGAACTCGCTGTCGCCGTCTTCACCCAGGGGGGTGTGCAGCGAAATCGGCTCGCGGCCGTACTTCTGCACCTCGATGACCTTCTCGGGCGTCATGTCGAGTTCGCGTGACAGCTCTTCGGGTGTGGGTTCGCGACCGAGGTCTTGCAGCATCTGGCGCTGCACGCGCGCCAGCTTGTTGATGACCTCGACCATGTGAACCGGGATGCGGATGGTGCGCGCCTGGTCGGCCATGGCGCGGGTGATCGCCTGACGGATCCACCAGGTGGCGTAGGTCGAGAACTTGAAGCCCTTGGTGTAGTCGAACTTCTCGACCGCACGGATGAGACCGAGGTTGCCCTCTTGGATGAGGTCGAGGAACTGCATGCCGCGGCCGGTGTAGCGCTTGGCGAGCGAGACCACGAGTCGCAGGTTCGCACCCAGGAGGTGGCTCTTGGCACGCTGCCCGTCGCGGGCGACCCAGCCGAGCTCGCGGCCCAACTGCGACCGCTTCTCGGCGTCAGACATGTGCGACAGCTTCTCTTCGGCGAACAGCCCCGCCTCGATGCGCATCGCGAGCTCGACCTCTTCGGCCGCGTTCAGCAGGGCGACCTTTCCGATCTGCTTCAGGTAGTCCTTGACCGGGTCGGCGGTGGCACCGGTGATGGCGGCCGAATAGACCGGGACGTCTTCATCGTCATCGGTCGCGCTCACACGGATGGCGCCGGTAGGCAGCTCTTCGGTGGACTTCTCGTCGTCGTCATCGTCACTGTCGGCGTCGACGTCGGCCGCGGCGGGCGCGTCCTTGTCGGGGGTCACCGTCTCGGTGGCGTCGTCATCGACGACCACTTCGGCGTCTGCCTCGATGTCGACGTCCTCGACGTCGTCGAGTTCGACCTCGTCATCCACATCGTCCGAATTGGGGTCGACGACCTTCGTCGGTGCGGCCTTGCTCGCCGGCTTCGCCTTGGTGGCGGGTGCCTTCGCGGGTGCCTTCGCTGCCGCGGCCTTGGCAGCGGGTGCCTTCGCTGCCGGAGCCTTCGCTGCCGGCGCCTTCGCCGCAGGGGCCTTTGCAGGCGCCTTGGTGGCTGTGCTCGTCTTGGCGGCGACCTTCGGTGCTGACTTGACGGCAGCGGACTTGGCGGCGGGAGCCGTCGCGCGGTCGTCCTTGACCGTCGCGCTCGTCTTCGTCGTGGTTCGGGTGGGCATGCGGACCCCTTCCGGGTGCTTCTGGGCATTGCTAGGACCCATGTCAAGTCCCTCGCAACGCTGAATGCGCCGACGCCGGGGACTAAACCGGGTCCTGGATATTGATTATCGCACAGTCCTGGAGGCGTTCCCGCCGTCGCGTTTACTGCGCCGATATCTGAAGAGTGCAACCCACAGCGGGGCTATCTGTATTCCTTCGAGTTCGAACATCCGCTGCCGTGTGCGACGTCGCGCGATCAGCAGGCCGACCACGCCGATCGCCATGACGCCGACCGGGACGAGGAACCCGAGCCGGAACGCGTCGAGCGAGTAGAGCGCCGCACCTTCTCCACCGGCCGCCCGCACCGCGTCGATGACCACGCCGATCCCGAAGACCGAGATGAACCCGCCGAGGAAGCCGCCCGAGTTGACGATGCCTGAAGCCGACCCGAGTGCGTGCGACGGGTTGAAGGTGCGCGCGACGTCGAACCCGACCAGCGAACCCGGTCCGCCCATCCCGATCACGAGGTAGAGGGCCGCGACCAGCGGAAGCGGTGGCGAGCCCGGCCAGACGATCACCGTCAGCCAAACGAGAGCGATCCCGGTCACCACGACCAGCACCAGGTTGCTGCGGCGCAGCGGGAATCGCGCCATGAGATATCCGATGACGGGGCCGGCGACCACGGTGCCAACGACGATCAGCGAGAAGATGCCCGCCGCGGTCGACACGTCCAGCCCCATCCCCGCCGTGAGGAACGGGTAGCCCCACATCAACGCCATCACCGTGGGAGCGGTTCCCCCGACGAGGTGCACCCAGAATCCGAGTTGGGTGCCCGGCCGCCGCACCGTCGATCCCAGCTGGCGGAACGCGCCGCCGACCGGGATCGGACTGGTCGCCGCGGGCGGCTCTCCGCGCCGGATGAGGCTCAGCGCCACTGCCGCGCCGAGCAACGAGAGTCCGCTCGCGACCAGAAGGGCGGGCTGCCACGACGTAGCGTGAAGCAAGAGCGCGAAGGGCACGGTCGCGATGATCTGTCCGAGCTGCCCCAGCATCCCGACCCATTGCGCGAGCTGGGGAAGCACGCGGCCGCCGAACCAGTTGGGCAGCAGCCTGATCACCGACACGAACGTCATCGCGTCGCCGATGCCGACCAGGATGCGGGCGAGCACCGCCCAGCCGAAGGCCGGGGCGAAGGCGAGAACGACTTGGCCGACCGCCATGACGAGGGCACCGCCGACGATCAGCGTGCGAGGACCGATGCGGTCGGCGAGCACGCCGACCGGGATCTGCAGCGCGGCGTAGACGATGATCTGCACCACCGCGACGGTCGAGATGGTCGCGGCCGTGACATGAAAGCGCTCCGTCGCATCGACCCCGAGCACGCCGAACGACGTGCGTTGGGTGACCCCGATGATGTACGCGAAAACTGCGCCGCCGAAGACGACCCAGGAGCGCGTGGAGTTCACATGCTCAGGCTAAGCGGGCTCAGTCTTCGCTGCGCTCGGCGAGGAAGCGTTCGAGCTCTGCCGCGATCGTGTCACCACGAGGCAGCTCACCATCCCCGTCGACGAGCG
>JBDTQN010000333.1:0-2803 GCA_039932215.1 Pseudolysinimonas sp.
GTTGCGAACGCGGTATCGTCGGCGGGTGGACATCGACGACGAACTGCTCGCCGTCCGGGTCGCCGAGCTTTACTACGACGAGAACAAGACCCAAGACGAGATCGGCGGTCTGCTGGGCATCTCGCGCTGGAAGGCCGGCCGGTTGCTGACCCAGGCGCGCGATGCCGGCATCGTGCGCATCGAGATCGTGCACCCACGGGCGCGTCGTCTCGGCCTGGAGCGGGAACTGGGCGAACGATTCGGCCTGAGCGACGCGATCATCGTCCCGACGTCCGATGCAGTGCCGCAGGCCGCCGCCGACTACCTCACATCACTGCGCCCGGTGCCCCGCACCCTCGGTGTCAGCTGGGGCCGCACCCTCAATGAGCTCGCCGAGCATCTGCCCGTCGGCTGGGCCACCGGCGTGAGCGTGGTGCAGATCAACGGCGGCGTGAGCCTCAACCGTCGCCCCGGCACGGCGGCGACCATGGCCGCGACCATCGCCCAGCGCGGCGGCGGCCAGGCCGTGCTGCTGCCGAGCCCCGCGATCCTCGAGCGACTCGAGACCAAGCGCGCCATCGAGGCCGACCGCACGGTTGCCGACGTGCTCGCGCAGGCCGCCACGGCATCCGCCTATCTCTACAGCGCCGGAGTCGCGGACGCGACGAGCGTGCTGGTCGAGAGCGGCTACCTGACCCCGGATGACGTGGCCGAGCTGGTGCGCAAGGGCGCAGTCGGCGACGTCGTCGGACGGTACATCGACGCGAATGGGCACATCGTCGACCCCGGACTCGATGAGCGTACGGTGGGATTGGGGCTCGACGAGCTCCGGTCCGCCGCGACCGCGATCTTCGTGGTTGCGGGAGAAAGCAAGCACGATGTCGCCCGTGCCATCGTGATGAGCGGATTGTGCACGGTGCTCGTCAGCGACGAGTCGACCGCACGAGCACTTCTGGAGGACGCATGACCATACAACTTCCCGTGCCCCTGGCTCCCGCGGAGCGCGCCGTCGCCCTGCTCGGCGGAGACCTCACCGAGCGCAGTCTGCGCCTGCACCTCGAAGGGCTGCCCGGCGTCGACGCCGTCGGCCTCGAGCAGCGCGCCGCCGGTCTCGCGACCCGCTCGATCAAGACCACTTCGAAGGCGTGGGCCCTCGACCGCATCATCCAGCTCATCGACCTGACCACGCTCGAGGGGGCAGACACGCCCGGCAAGGTGCGGTCGCTGGTCGCGAAGGCGATGACGCCCGATCCGTCCGATCCGACGACTCCGCGAGTGGCTGCGGTGTGCGTGTACGGCGATAAGGTCCCGGATGCCGTGGCCGCCCTCGGTGCCGCCCACGGTGACCCGGATGACGGCCTCATCTCGGTCGCGGCCGTGGCGACCGCCTTCCCCAGCGGCCGGGCTTCGCTACGCGTGAAGCTCGCCGACACCGAAGACGCGGTCAAATCGGGTGCCGACGAGATCGACATGGTCATCGACCGCGGGGCGTTCCTCGCGGGGCGATACGGCCAGGTGTTCGAAGAGATCGTCGCCGTCAAAGAGGCCTGCCGCCGCGACGACGGCACGTACGCCTCGCTGAAGGTCATCCTCGAGACCGGCGAGCTGAACACCTACGACAACGTGCGTCGTGCGTCGTGGCTGTCGATCCTGGCCGGCGGCGACTTCATCAAGACTTCGACCGGCAAGGTGGCGCCCGCCGCCACGCTGCCGGTGACACTGCTCATGCTCGAGGTCGTGCGCGACTGGCACCGGCTCACAGGCGAAAAGGTCGGGGTGAAGCCGGCCGGCGGCATCAGGCAGTCGAAAGACGCGATCCGCTATCTCGTGACCGTCGCCGAGACGGTGGGCGAGGAGTGGCTGCAGCCGCACCTGTTCCGGTTCGGTGCCTCGAGCCTCCTCAATGACGTGCTCTTGCAGCGACAGAAGATGACCACGGGCCACTACAGCGGCCCCGACTACGTGACGGTGGACTAGATGAACAAGTTCTTGGACTACGCGCCTGCGCCCGAGTCGACCAGCATCCTGCATCTGAAGAAGAGCTACGGGTTGTTCATCGACGGCGACTGGGTCGACGGGCGGGGGCAGTCGTTCTCGACGATCAGCCCGGCCACCGAGAAGAAGATCGCGACGATCGCCTCGGCATCGGCGAAAGATGTCGACCTGGCGGTCGCCGCCGCCCGCAAGGCGTACGACAAGACATGGTCGAAGCTGTCGGGCGCCGATCGTGGCAAGTACCTGTTCCGCATCGCGCGTCTGGTGCAGGAGCGGGCTCGTGAGCTCGCGGTGGCCGAGAGCCTCGACAACGGCAAGCCGATCAAAGAGAGCCGAGACGTCGACGTGCCCCTGGTCGCCGCCTGGTTCTTCTACTACGCGGGCTGGGCCGACAAGCTCGATCACGTGGGGCTCGGCGCGAACCCGCGCGCGCTCGGCGTCGCGGCGCAGATCATCCCGTGGAACTTTCCGCTGCTGATGCTCGCCTGGAAGATCGCGCCCGCGCTCGCCGCCGGCAACACAGTAGTGCTCAAGCCTGCCGAGACCACGCCGCTCAGCGCGCTGCTCTTCGCCGAGATCCTGCAGCAGGCCGAACTGCCTGCCGGCGTCGTCAACATCGTCACCGGGGCCGGCGAGACCGGCGCGGCGCTGGTGCGGCATCCAGATGTCGACAAGGTGGCGTTCACGGGCTCGACCGGCGTCGGCCGCGAGATCGCGAAGGCGATCGCGGGGACGGGCAAGAAGGTCACGCTCGAACTCGGCGGCAAGGCCGCGAACATCGTGTTCGACGACGCACCCATCGACCAGGCGGTCGAGGGCATCGTCAACG
>JBDTQN010000334.1:0-2771 GCA_039932215.1 Pseudolysinimonas sp.
TTCTTCGAGCCGTGCTTGTCGATGTACGCCTGCGCGGTGTCGATGATCCAGCGCGAGTTCTTCTCGGCCGCCGCGCTGGTGGCGCCCCACGCGGTGATGCCGTGGCCGCCCAGGATGCAGCCGATGGCATCCGGGTTCTCGTCTTTGATGGCCGCGATGTCGAGCCCCAGCTGGAAGCCGGGACGCCGCCACGGCACCCAGACGACCCGCCCGCCGAACGCCTTCGCGGTCAGTTTCGCGCCGTCTTTCGCCGTCGCGAAAGCGATGCCGGCATCGGGGTGCAGGTGGTCGACGTGCTTCGCGTCGACGAGGGCGTGCATGGCGGTGTCGATCGACGGCGCCGCGCCGCCCTGCCCGTGCAGACAGTAGTCGAAGGCAGCTACCATCTCGTCTTCGCGCTCGACGCCGGGGTAGACGTTCTTCAGGGCGAGCACGCGGTCGAGTCGCAGCACGGCGAGACCGGATTCGGTCAGGGTTCCGAGGTCGCCGCCCGAACCCTTGACCCAGAGCAGCTCGACGGGTTCGCCCGTGACCGGGTCGGTCTCGGTGCCCTTCGCGCTGGTGTTGCCGCCGGCGTAGTTCGTGATCTTCGGGTCGCTGCCGAGTCGGTTGCTCCGCTTGATCAGATCCTGCTTGGCGGTCATCTTGTGCTTTCAGTGTCGGGGATCGAGCCCTTCGACGGGATGCCGAGCGGCACGTTGTCGAGGAACCAGACGTCGTAGGGTCGGGTCAGCAGGGCGGCGTTGAGTTCGTTCAGTCGCGCGAGCGGGGCGCCCGCGGCGTGCGCGTCGAGGTCGGCGCGAGTCGTCCAGCGTTCGACCATCACCACGGTGTCGCCACCCTGCTCGAGGTGCGCGGCGTAGAGCTCGCACCCCTGCTCGGCATGCACCAGCGGTGACACCTCACGGAACGACTCGATGACCTGCGCACCCATGCCGGGGTGCGCCGTCAGCACGGCAACGACGACCAGAGACATCGCTCAGACCTGCCGGAAGTCGATGCCGAGCAGGCTCGCCGCCGCCCGGTAGTCGGCGGCGCGGTGGCCGAGCGACAGCGACCAGTGGTGGCCGATGCCGGTGGCGCTCCACTCGTCGACCCACTCGCCCGGGTCGCGACCGAAGTCGACCCGCGACGTCGTGTTGCCGATCGCCAGCAGCGGGCCGGGCACGACGGTGCCCTCCGACGCGATGAACGCGAGCGAGCCGTCCCGGTCCTGCCCGAGACCGAGCAGGGTGACGGGGCCGTGCTGCACGTCGAACTCGACGCTCACGCCGTAGCCGCGCTTGCCGTGGTAGATGCCGAGGCCGCGCAGCAGCGGATCGCGCGACGACACCGCCAGATGCGCCGGACCGTCGTGCCCCATCTCGACGACCATGTCGTCGAAGTTCAGCGCCTGGATCTCGCAGAACGACCCGCCGGCACCCGCGACCTGGGTCACGAGCTGGGCGACGGTCGTTCGCAATTCGTACTCGCCGGTGGCGGGGATGCCGCGCGCGGTCAGTAGCGACGCCCCCAGGATCATGCCCGCGCCGAGTCGCTCGTGCTGTTCGCCCTCGAGCCCCCGGTGGTAGTAGGCGAGCGAGTCGAGATCGAAGTCGTCGACGAGCCGGTCGAGACCGACCGACACCTTGGCTCCCCACGCGAAGTCCTCGTCGACGACAGAGTCGTCAAGGGTGAAGATCTGGCGGGCGAGCTCCATGCGGGCCTCGACCTCGGCATCCGTCACCTTGTCGACCCGCACGCGCAGGTCGTCGAACTCGAGCACCTCGACATGCGAGCCGAAGGTCACCGGCAGCAGGGTCAGATCGGTCGAGACATCGAGCATGCCCGGGTAGACGTGACCCATGAGACCGTGCCGGGCGTGCCGCAGCGCGGCGCGCACATCGGCGGCGCGCACCCACTGGCCGATGCGCTCCCACGCCGAGTCCTGGCGCAGCCAGCCCGACACCGACCGGAACGGGATCCCCGCCCGGCGGAACACGTTGCCGATCTCAGGGATCGAGCACTGACCGCAGTAGGCGAGCCACTCGCCGGTGGTGAACGTGGCGTGATCCATCTTCGTGGTCGGCTGCAGGTCGATCACGAGCACCGGTACCCCGGCGCGCTGCGCGATCGGCAGCACCATCGACGACGTCAGGTACGTGGTGATGAACATGACGATGAGGTCGCAGTCGGCCAGGCGCAGCTTCTCGGCCGCGACACCGGCCTCTTGCGCGTCGGACACGAAGCCGACATCGGTGACCTCACCGTCCATCGCTTCGAACCGCTCGACGACGTACGCCGTCGACTCCTGCAGTTGCGGAAGCAACTCCGGAAACTGTGGCCAGTACGCGCCGAGCCCACCTGCGACGAGTCCGATGCGCGTCTTGCGGCGTGCTCTCGGTTCCAGCATCATGCGCCCCATCCGGCCTGGGTGCCTCCGACCCGATCGGCGGCGATGGTCGCACCGTACCCGCTCGCGGCATACGCCGCCATCGGGTCGGCGGGCAGACCCCGGCTCTCGCGCCAGGCAGCCAGGTCGGCGCGCACATCCGTGTAGAACGCATCCATCAGGATGCCGTTGGCGCCGAGTACGTCACCGGCGGCCTGAGCGGTGGCGAGACCTGCCATATCGACGAGCAGCGCGCGCGCCGTCATCTCTTGCACGTTCAACACGCTGCGGATCTGGCCGGGGATCTTGTCTTCGATGTTGTGGCACTGGTCGAGCATGAATGCGACCTCGCTGCCGGTGCCGTACCCGCCGCCGCGGACCACCTCGACGATGATGCGGA
>JBDTQN010000335.1:0-2762 GCA_039932215.1 Pseudolysinimonas sp.
CCCGAAGAGATCAAGAAGGCGTACCGCAAGCTCGCGCGCGAGTTGCACCCCGACGTCAATCCGAGCGACGATGCAGCCGAGCGCTTCAAGTCGGTGACTCATGCGTACGACGTGCTGAGCGATCCCGACCAGCGCGAGCGCTACGACCTCGGGCCGAACGCCGGCTTCGGCGGCGGCGGGGGCGCGGGCAGCTTCGGCTTCGGTGACATCTTCGAGACCTTCTTCGGCGCGGCACAGGGGCGTACGACCGGTCCGCGCTCGCGCCGGGAACGCGGTCAAGACGCGCTGCTGCGCATCGAGGTCGAACTCGAAGAAGTCGTCTTCGGCATCAAGCGGGACCTCGAGGTCGACACGGCGGTGCTGTGCGAGACCTGCGACGGTTCGTGCTGCGCGCCGGGCACGCAGCCGGTCACCTGTGACATCTGCCACGGGACCGGGCAGATTCAGCGCGCCATGCGGTCGCTGCTGGGCAACGTCATGACGTCGAGCCCTTGCGGCACGTGCCGCGGGTACGGCACCGTGATCCCGTCGCCGTGCCCCACCTGCGCCGGCCACGGTCGCGTGCGCGCGAAGCGCATCGTTCACGTCGACGTGCCCGCCGGCGTCGACACCGGCATGAGGCTCCACCTCCCTGGCGAGGGCGAGGCCGGTCCTGCCGGTGGTCAGAGCGGCGACCTGTACCTCGAGGTCAAGGTCAAGCACCACAAGGTCTTCAGCCGCAACGGCGACGACCTGCTCGCCACCCTCGAGGTGCAGATGACGGATGCGGTGCTCGGCACCACCGCGACCCTCGCCTCCCTCGACGGCGACGTCAGCGTCGAGATCAAGCCGGGTACGCAGAGCGCCGACATCGTGACGGTCAAAGACCGCGGCGTCACGCGCCTGCGCGGCGGGGGTCGCGGCGAACTCAAGATCGGCATCCAGGTCGTGACGCCCGTGCGGCTCAACTCGAAAGAGACCGAACTGATCAAGCAGTTCGCCTCCTCCCGGCGGCCCGTGCCTCCCGAGTTTTCGACGTTCCAGCAGGGTCTCTTCGCGAAGCTGCGCGACCGGTTCCTCGGGGTCTAGTCGCTGCGCGCGCGGGATTCAGCAGTTGCCGTGCCCGCACGCCGGCGTCTCCTCGTCGGCGCGCTCCCCGGCGCGCGCGAACTGCTGAATCCCGCACACGATTCGACCACGTGCGAGAGGTGCCAGAGTTGATGCATGGCGTCGCTCTACCTCGTTCCGCAGATCGATGAGCAGGATGCCGCGGCCAGCGGTGTCGTGCGGGTCACGGGCGACGAAGCGCGGCACGCGATCACGGTCGCCCGGCTCCGCGTGGGCGAAAGCGTGAGCGTCGGAGACGGCGCCGGGCTCATCGCCGAGGGGGTCGTCGCCTCGATCGCCGGTGGCGATCTCGAGGTCACCGTGCAGCGGCTCGTGCGAACCGAGCTGCCGACACCGCAGCTCTGGCTCGCGCAGGCCCTCGCGAAGGGTGACCGCGATGAGCTGGCGATCCAGGCGGCGACCGAACTCGGGGTGAGCGGCGTGATCCCGTGGCAGGCCGAGCGGTCGGTGAGCCGGTGGGACGGCGCGAAGGCCGCGAAGGGGCGCGAGCGGTGGCGCAGCATCGTGCGGGAGGCGAGTAAGCAGTCGATTCGCGCGTGGGTTCCCGAGGTCAGCGAGCCGACGACGACGAAGGCCATTGCGAGCCTGCCCGGCCTGGTCCTCGTGCTGGAGCCCACGGCATCCACCCCCCTCACCGAGGTGCCGCTCGGCGAGCACGAACGCATCACCCTGGTCGTCGGACCCGAAGGCGGAGTTTCGCCGAACGAGCTGGCGCAGTTCGAGCATCACGTGCGTCTCGGCCCCGAGGTGTTGCGCACGAGCACTGCAGGTCCGGCCGCGCTCGCGGTGCTCAACGCGAGACTCGGGCGCTGGTAAGCCGCGAGCCTTAAGCTAGAGGTATGTCGACCGACCCCACACTCTTCGAGCGGATCATCGCGCGCGAGATCCCGGCCGACATCGTGTTCGAGAACGACCGCATCATCGCGATCACCGATATCGCTCCGAAGGCGCCCCTGCATCTTCTGGTGATCCCCAAGACCGCGCAGTACCGCAACGTCGGCGAGCTCTCTGCCTCCGACCCGCAGCTGCTGGCAGAGATCGTGGGCACCGCCCGCAACCTGGCCGAGCAGCACGCGAACGGCCAGTTCCGGCTCATCTTCAACACCGGCGAAGACGCCGGGCAGACCATTTTCCACGTCCATGCGCACGTCCTCGCGGGCGGGCTGACGGAAGGTTCCCTTGGCTTCTAACGACAGCTCACCGTCGGGCACGAGCGCAGACACCGCGCACGCTGAACTGCAGGTGGATGGCGTCGCCATGGTGCGCCTCCTCGGCCCGCAGGACCGCCTGCTGACGACGATCGAGCACCAGTTCCCCGAGGTCACCGTGTTGGTCCGGGGCAATCTGGTGACCCTCGAGGGTCCGGCCGTGCAGGTCGCGGCCGCCGAACGGCTCGTCTCCGAGCTCATCCAGATGGTGCGCAACGGCGCCGATCTGGGGCCGGTCGATGTCACCAGTTCCGCACGCATTCTCGAGCGCGGGGAGGGCAGCCCGGCCGAGGTGCTGAGCCAGGCGATCCTCACCAGCCGGGGCAAAAGCATCCGCCCGAAGACTCTGGGCCAGAAGGCGTACGTCGACGCGATCGATCAGAACACGATCACGTTCGGCATCGGCCCCGCCGGCACCGGCAAGACGTACCTGGCGATGGCGAAGGC
>JBDTQN010000336.1:0-2746 GCA_039932215.1 Pseudolysinimonas sp.
AGACGGCTCACCCAAGATCGTCGCCGAATGCGACCTGCCGCTCACCGGCGTCGCCGTCGTCGACCGCATCATCAGCGACCGCGCCGTCTTCGACGTGACTCCCGACGGGCTCGTGCTGCGCGCGATCGCTCCCGGCGAGACCGTAGAAGAACTGCGTACCCTGACCGGAGCACCCTTCAAGGAGGACCTCGCATGACCGTCGTCATCGCCGGCTACGCCCGCACCCCGTTCACCAAGTTCACCGGCCAGCTCGCCACCGAGGCGGCCGCCGCGCTGGGCGCTCACGCCATCACCGCTGCGCTCTCGCGCGCCGGCGTGAAGCCCGACGAGGTGCAGCGCGTCTTCGCCGGGCAGGTGCTGCTCGGCGGCGCCGGCCAGAACCCGGCGCGCCAGGCGGCGGTCGGTGCGGGCATCCCGCTGACGGTTCCCGCGATGACGATCAACATCGTCTGCCTCTCGGGGATGGAGGCCGTCGCGGCCGCCGCCGACCTGATCGATCGCGGAGACGCCGACATCGTGGTCGCCGTCGGCCAGGAGTCGATGAGCCTCACCCCGCACGCTCTGGTCGGTTCGCGGGTCGGCAAGAAGTACGGAGCGATGGAGATGGTCGATCTGATCGACCACGACGGCCTCGTCGACTCCTTCGACCGCATCTCGATGGGCGCGCTGACCGAGGGCGGCAACGGCGGGCTCGGCCTCGACCGGGCTGCGCAGGATGCCGTGGCGGCCGCGTCGCATCAGAACGCTGCGGCGTCGCGCGACTTCCTCGCCGGCGAGATCGAGCCGTACACCGTGGTGGGTCGCAAGGGGGATGTCGTGGTCGCCTCGGACGACGGCGTCCGCGAAGACACGACGGTCGAGACGCTCGCCGCGCTGCGCCCCGCGTTCGCGAAAGAGAACGGCACCATCACCGCGGGCAACGCGTCGCAGATCACCGACGGTGCTGCCGCCCTCGTCCTGATGTCGGCGGCCGTGGCCGAGTCGCGCGGAGTGAAGCCGCTGGCCGAGATCGTCGCGCACGCGCTGGTCGCCGGTCCCGACACATCGCTGCACTCGCAGCCGGCGAACGCGATTAATGCCGCTCTGACCAAGGCCGGGTTGTCGGCCTCCGACCTCGTGGTCGTCGAGATCAACGAGGCGTTCGCGTCGGTCGCTGTGCAGTCGGCCAAAGACCTCGGCATCTCGCTCGACATCGTCAACCCGCATGGCGGCGCGATCGCCCTCGGTCACCCGATCGGCGCATCCGGCGCGCGTCTTACGGGAACTCTTGCCCGGCAGCTGCAGGCCGCGGGTGCCGGCTCCCTCGGTGCTGCGGCCCTCTGCGGCGGCGGCGGCCAGGGCTCTGCCCTCGTGCTGCGCGCCCTCTGAGCGACAGCCAGTCGCTGAAACGATCCACCCGCCCCGCAACGCTCCTACGCTCTACGCTTTCGGTGCTTTTGGGGCGGTTCGATCTCCGCGCGGCGGGAACCTGAATCACCGGGGGCAATCACCGCTGGCAGCTCGGGCACCAGGTGACCGTGCGCTCTTGCAGGTCGCGGCCCAGTTCGCCGCCGAGTAGCCGCGTGCCGCACCGACGGCACGGCCGACCCCGGCGTCCGTAGACCCACGACGTCTGTCCGGGTCGCAGGTCGCCCGTCGTGGAACGCACCCAGCGGTCTTTGTTGGCCTGCAGCATCCGCTCGGCCAGGGCGACGAACGGCTCGAGTTCGACGGTCGACACGGGGCGAGTCGGCAGCACCCCGCGCACGAAGCACAGTTCGTTGGCGTAGACGTTTCCGATGCCGGAGAGGTTGCGCTGGTCGAGCGCGGCGACGTAGATCGGGTCATCCGGAGTGGCCGCCAGGCGCGCAACGGCGAGCGACGCATCCCAGTCAGGGCCGAGCAGGTCGGGGCCGAGGTGGCCGACCGCCGACTCCTCGTCGTCGCGGCGCAGCAACTCGGTGGTGCCGAGTTCGAAACCGACGCTCACCACGTCGGCCGTCGTCAGCACCGCCCGCGCCTGGAACGCCGGCCGACGCCACTTCTCGCCCGGCGCGAAGGTGCGCCACGCGCCCTCCATCTTGAGGTGCGTGTGCAGCGTGAAGTCGCCGATGCGGTGCAGCAGGTGCTTGCCGCGCGAGATCACCTCGTGCACGGTCTCGCCGGTCAGGTCGGCGGTCGCGAACTTCGGCACGCGCAGGTCGAACCCGGTGAGAACGGCACCCGCCAACGCCGCGTTCTGCAACTGGGCGGTCTTGTAGACGGTGTCGCCCTCAGGCACGCAACCTCAACCCCTGGGGTGTCGGCGCGAAACCGGATGCCGTGAGGGCCTCGCCGAGCGGCGTGCCGATCGCGAAGACACCGTCGACCTTCTCCACGCGCAGACGTCCACCGGTTGCGCGGATCGTCGACGCCAGCGAATTCGCCGCCGCCTGCAACTGGTCAGGGTCATCGACGAAGCTCAGCACCGTCTTGCCGCCGCGTTCGATGAAGAGGCCGAGTGCCCCGTCGACCAACACCACGAGGCCGCCGGCCTTGCGGCCGGGACGGTGGCCCCCGTGCCGTTCGTCGTCGAGCGTCGGCCAGCCGAGCGCGGCACCGAACGGATTCGCCGGGTCGGTGGCCGACAGTGTCAGAGCCGTGATCTGCGGGTCCGCCGATTCTGCCTCGGTCTCGCGATCCGCGGCCACGGCGCGCAACCGGTCGACGGTCGCCGGGGTGGCGAACTGCGCCGCACCTAGGCCCTCGATGAAGTACCCGCGGCGCG
>JBDTQN010000337.1:0-2732 GCA_039932215.1 Pseudolysinimonas sp.
GGCGGCCGTCGCGTCGTTCGTTGCCGGGTCGGTTCTGCTCGGGTCGCTACTCGGAGGCTGCAGCGCACCGGATGACTCACGCACCATCGCGGTGGTGCTCCCCAACGAGGACGGCCGATTCGGCGACGTCGCCGACGAACTAGGCGACAGGCTGGGCGTGGCCGGCTACGACGTGGTGGTGCGCAGTTCCGACGGAGACATCCCTTTGCAGGTGACGACCGTCGGCGAGCTGCTCGACGCGAAGCCGGCCGGTCTTATCGTGTGGCCGATCGACGGGACCAGCCTCACCCCGGTGGTCGACGCCGCCCCCGCAGGCGTACAGGTCATGGCGCTCGGCGGGCGTGTCGACGACACCGTGCGCCTCGATCGGGTCGTCGGCTTCGATCCGTCGGCCGCCGGCACCCTGCAGGCGCAGTCCCTGCTCGACGGTCTGGGGGCGCTGACCGAGCCGCGACGCATCGAGCTCTTCCTCGGGTCGCCCGAGAGCGCCGCCACCGAGCCGGGCTACGCCGCCATCATGACCGTGCTGCGGCCGTACCTCGACGCGGGCGTGCTCGTGGTCGGCTCGGGTGAGGTCGGCCTCGACGAGGTCACCACGCTCCGCGGCAACGACGACACGGCGGCATCCCGAATGACCCGCATCTTGCGTGACTCCTACGCCGGGGGCTTTCCGGATGCCGTGCTCGCCAGCTCCGATCAGATCGCCCAGGGGGTGAGCACTGCTCTGATCGATGACGGAGCGGTGCCCGGCGAGGGATTCCCCCTGGTGACCGGGCGCGGCGGCGAGCTGCGGTCGCTGGTGGCAATACTTGACGGCCGCCAGTTCTCGACCCTGATCGAGGATCCGCGCCGGCTCGCTGCGGAGGCTGCCGATCAGATGATCGCCGCGCTCGCCGACACGACGCCGGACCCGAGCGTCGACCCCGACACCGACGCGGGTGCGGTCCCCGCGTCGCTGGTGGAGCCCGTGCCGGTGCGTGCCGACGACATCGGCGAGCTGGTCATCGGCACCGGGTACTGGTCGCGCGCGCGTCTCGACGAGGCGATCGCCGAGTTCGGACTCCCCACCGAGCCCGCGGCCACCGCCTCGCCGACGCCGACGCCGACGCCCTAGAGGTCAGTCGTGGTTGCTCTGCAGTTCGAGCAGTGCGTTCACGAGCGCGCTGGTGCGCCGGTCTCCGGCGAACTTGCTGACCGCCTTCGAGATCGCCGCTGACCAGCCGGAACTTGCCGCCGCACCGTGCGCGAGCGAGCTGACCACGGTGTCGTCGGCGAACGACGCGATCGCGGTCTGCTGGTATGCCGGGTAGTCCGATGCGACCGTGTCGGTGCGCGCCGGGATCGAGCCCTTGGCCAGGTTGAACGCCTTCTGCCCCTCGGCCGAGCTGATCGTGGCGAGCCAGTCCTTGGCGGCGGCCTCGTGCGGTGCGCCGACCGGCAGGGTGAACGAGTCGGCCAGGAAGTCGAACACTCCGGCAGTGCCCGGCGTCGGGAAGGTGGTGTACTCGTCGCCGTACGTCAGCCCGGCCTGCTCGAAGGCGGCCTCGGCCCAGTCGCCCATCACGTTGTAGCCGGCGTCGCCGTCGATGACACGCTGCGTCGCCGCATCCCACTCGAGTCCCGAGTAGTCGGGGTTCGCGAAGTCGAGCAGCCGACCGTAGTCGTCGACCGCCTCGGGGATGCCGAGCACGTTCCAGCCGGTCGCGCCCGTCCACAGGCCCGAGTACTGCTCCGGGCCGAGATCGGCGATCAGCACGTTCTCGAAGAGCTGCAGCTGCGTCCAGTCGGTGCCGAGCGCGAGCGGGTACTCGACCCCGGCATCCCGCAGCTTCTGCAGGTCGGCGATCCAGGCGTCCAAGTCGGCGGGCGGCGTCGCGGGGTCGATGCCGGCGCTCTCGAGCACCGCGGTGTTCGCCCACACCACGTTGGCGCGGTGGATGTTGCTGGGCACCGAATAGATCTTGTCGTCGTACGTGAGGCGCTCGATCAGCGACGGCGGGAACACGTCGGTGAGGCCGTTGTCGATGTAGAACTGGCTGAGGTCCTGCAGCTGGCCGGCCTCGATGTAGTCGGTGAGCTCGGCGCCCGCGTGCGCCTGGAAGGTGTCGGGCGGGTTGCTCGCCTCGAGTCGGGATGCCAGCGCCGCTTTCGCATTCGAACCGGCACCGCCGGCGACCGACGCGTTGATGAACTCGATGCCCGGATACTGCTCGCCGAACACGTCGACGAGGGCGTCGAGCCCGACCTTCTCCGATCCCGCCACCCACCAGGTGAACGCCTCGAGCTGATTCGGGTTGTTCGGGTCCGACCCGGATCCGGCGGCCGAGCAGCCGGTGAGCGCGAGGGCAGCCGCGGCGATTCCCGCGATGGCGGCGACGAGTCGCGATGTCATGTGTTCCTCCATTGGACGCACGCGGCCGCCCCACCGGCAGACCACGCCATAGACAGCATCCGTGCTGCAATGGATTCGCGATATTCCCTAAGCGGGTGCCACACGGGAGGGGGTCACGGCCCGTTCGAGCAGGATGCGGTGGCCGGTATTCGCGAACGAGCCGGCATCGTGACCGAGCAGATCGACGACGACCATGCCCGCTCCCCGGGACCGCAGCCAGAGCAGGGGGTGACGCACGCCATCCGGATCATGAGTGTGCCAGGCGAGCACACGCGATCCGTCGCGCAGCCGCAGCCGGGCGTAGCTCTCGTCATCGATGGTGAAGTCGCCGAGGTCGGCG
>JBDTQN010000338.1:0-2719 GCA_039932215.1 Pseudolysinimonas sp.
TACTACTCGTACATCTGGAGCGAGGTGCTCGACGCCGACACGGTCGAGTGGTTCACCGAGAACGGCGGCCTCACCCGGGAGAACGGCGATCGCTTCAGGCGGCTGCTGCTCGGCGTCGGCGGATCGAAGGACCCGCTCGAGGCCTACCGCGAGTTCCGCGGCCGCGACGCCGTCATCGCGCCGCTGCTGAAACGCCGGGGTCTCGACTAGACCACCGGTTCTACCCACTAAGGGGGACACGCGGCGTACCCCGTTATTACGATTCACTCGTGCTAGCTCTCCCGCGCTGGGTCGACGAGGGCACCACGTGCGTACCCCGTCACGTGGAGGTCGATCCACAAGGAGTCCCCCCATGGCAGTGCACCACGTCGTCGTCGCCCGGTCGAGCCGTTCCCGGCAGAACCGCCTTCGCCCCGCGTACTACCTGCCGCTGGCCCTGTTCACCGTCAGCATTGCGGGCGGCCTCGTCGTCCTCGCCGCAGAACTACCCGTCGGCATCTTCTAAGTCGGCAGCTTCTCAGCCGCGGGATCTTCGGGTTCTGCGCCGTCCGCCTCGACCGCCGCAGCATCCGGTCTCGGCCTGCGACGCCAACCCAGCCAGAGCATGACGACCCCGCCGACCGCGAGGCCCCACAGCGCCGACCCGATGCCCGCCACGGGGACGCCCGCCGCGACGACCAGGAACGTGATGATCGCGACCAGGCGGTGCTCGGGCTGCTCGAGGGCGGTGGTCACCGCGCTCACCAAGGCGCCGAACAGTGCGAGTCCCGCGATCGCGGTGATCAGGATGGGCGGGCTGGCCGAGACCAGGGCGGTGGCCGCACTCGCCCCCAGGCCGAACACGACGTAGAAGGCCCCGGAGGTGACCGTGGCGATCCAGCGTCGCGACCGGTCGGGGTGCGCGTCGGGCCCCGCCATCATCGCGGCAGTGATCGCCGAGAGGTTGAGCGTGTACGCCCCGAACACCGAGCCGACGATGGTGGCGATGCCGGTGCCGGCGAGCATCGCTCGCGCCGGCGGGCGGTCGTAGCCGAACGTGCTCAGCACGGCGAAGCCGGGGACGTTCTGGCCGGCCATCGTCACGACGTACAGCGGGATGCCGAGCGACACGAGCACGCTCACGTCGACGCCCGGCGCGACGAAGCGCAGGGTCGGAACCACCGACTGCCCGGCGAGCGGGTTGCCCCCGGCCGCGATCCCGACGACGACCGCCGTGGCGACCACAGCGGCCGGGACCGCCCAGCGCGGGGCCAGGCGGGCGAGGATCAACCAGACCAGCACGACCGGGATCGCCTGCGCCCACGTGTCGCCTGTGACGGCGAGCACCGGGGCCACGCAGATGGGGAACAGGATGCCGGCGAGCATGGCGCTCGCGATCGGCTTCGGGATGCGCGTCATGGCTCGGGCAAGCCACGACCAGAGTCCGGTGGCCAGCAGCAGCACCCCGCAGAGCAGGAACGCGCCGACGGCCGCCGAGAAGTCGTCGGTCAGACCCTTCGCCGCGACCAGGAGTGCAGCGCCCGGCGTCGACCACGCGAACGAGAGGGGCATGCGGTATCTCAGGCTGAATCCGACGGCGAGCAGCCCCTGGAACACGCACAGCACCAGCAGACCGGATGCGGCCTCGGCCGCCGTCGCACCGACCGCCTGCAGCCCGGCGATCAGCAGCGCGAACGAGCTCGCGAACCCGGTCAGCGACCCGACGATGCCGGCCGCGATCGGCTGCGCGATGGAGGCACGGGGCGTTGCGGCGGAGGACGGGGCGGCGGTCATGGGCCTCCCAGCCTAGAGTCGCGCTCGGGCTGGAAGCGCGGTCCACCGCGGGTCGCGTGGACTGAGCGGCGCGTGGGTCGACGTACACTTCCGAGAGAGTCCCAACTTCTTCCAGACCCGCGCTGAGGCGGGTGAGGCCACCAGCGAGGTCCGTTCCGTGTTCTCTCTCACGCGCATCCGCGAGAGCGCCGCTCTTCTCGGCGCGATCCTCGTGGTCGTCGCGCTGATCTCGGCACTCGCGGTGGGCATGGTCGGGTACCTCGCCCAGCAGGCGACCGACGGGGTGCGGGCCGGCCTCGAGACCCGCACGGGAGCCGACCTGGCCTTTCGCGCCTCGCTGCGCGCGACCGCCAACGCCGACAAGCAGGATGCGGAGGTGCGCGCCGCCATCGTCCGCAGTTTCGCCCCCACCGGCGTCGACATGCAGGTGTGGAGGTCGGTTGAGAAGCGCGTGACGCTCCGCATCAGCGACGACGACGGCACCTTCAGCGACGGGACCGGCATCGCCGCGAGCTACGAAGACGCGAGCGAGCGGCTCGAGATCGTCGACGGCACGTTCGGCGGCGGCGGCAACGACGTGATCGTGCAGGAGCAGGCGGCCGCCGCCCTCGGGCTGGTGGTCGGCGAGCAGTTGCTGCTCGACGGGGCGCGTTTCACCGTCACGGGCACCTGGCGGCCCGTGGACTACCTCGACCCGCGGTGGTACGGCGATCCGATGGTCGTGACCGGGCTCGAACAGGATTACGGACCCTTCGTCATCGACGAAGGGTCGTGGAGCCGGCTCGAGGACGAGCCGCGGGTGCGGTGGACGATGATGCCCGACGTCTCGCAGATCACGTCGGCAAATCTCGCGTCGGTCGCCGGCGCCTGGTCAGAGATCGACAGCCGCTGGCGCGGCGAGGTAGACGGACTCGAGACCCTCGAGAAGCAGGGCAGATTCGCGCAG
>JBDTQN010000339.1:0-2717 GCA_039932215.1 Pseudolysinimonas sp.
CGTACGTGCACTACATCGAGGGCTGCACGGCCCCGATCTACAAGTCCGACTCGCTTCACTCCGCGGTGGTCGAGATCATCGTGAAGAAGAACGCCCGCGTTCGCTACACGACGATCCAGAACTGGTCGAACAACGTCTACAACCTGGTCACCAAGCGCGCGATCGCGCATGAGGGCGCGACCATGGAGTGGATCGACGGCAACATCGGTTCCAAGGTCACCATGAAGTACCCGTCGATCTACCTGGTGGGCGAGCACGCCAAGGGCGAGACCCTGTCGGTCGCGTTCGCCGGTCCTGGTCAGCATCAGGATGCCGGGGCCAAGATGATCCACATGGCGCCGTACACGACGTCATCGATCGTCTCCAAGTCGATCGCCCGCGGCGGGGGACGAGCCGGCTACCGCGGTGAGGTCCGGGTTGACGCGAACGCGCACCACTCGGCGAACACGGTGCGCTGCGATGCGCTTCTTGTCGACACCATCTCGCGCTCCGACACCTATCCCTCGATCGATATCCGCGTCGACGACGTGCAGCTCGGTCACGAGGCGACCGTCTCGCGAGTCAGTGAAGAGCAGCTGTTCTACCTGATGTCGCGCGGCATGGCCGAAGACGAGGCCATGGCCATGATCGTGCGCGGGTTCATCGAGCCGATCGCGCGTGAGCTGCCCATGGAGTACGCCCTCGAGCTCAACAAGCTCATCGAGATGAGCATGGAAGGCAGCGTCGGCTAGTGGCCGAAGCAACACTGGCGGTGCCCCCTACAACTGTGCCCGGTCACGCACCTGTTCAGACCCGGTCCGAGCGATTCAGGTCGCGCGTGCACGCTGAGTTCCCCGAGGTCACCGGTCGCGAGGTCGACTGGAAGTTCAGCCCCGTCGACCGCTTGCGCGGGCTGATCGACGGTGAGCTCGATGGCTCGCCGTACGCGGTGCTCTACCCCGAGGTGCCCGGCACGTCGGTGGAATGGATCGATCGCAGCGACGCGCGCATCGGCAGTGCCGGCACTCCTGAAGATCGCGCGTCGGCGAACGCCTGGACCACCTTCGAGAAGGCCCTGCACGTCGATGTGACGAGCGAAGAGCCCGTGGTCCTCACCGTGACCCGCTCCGACCTCGGTGCGGCCCCCCGCGCGGCGCACGTCCTGATCACGGCTCAGCCGAACTCGGCCGGCCTGGTGGTGCTCGACAGCCGCGGTTCGGGACACCTGGCAGAGAACGTCGAGATCGTCGTCGGCGAGGGTGCCCACCTCACGGTCGTCAGCCTGCAGGAATGGGATGACGACGCCATCCATCTCGCCAGTCATTTCGCGCGGGTCGATCGCGACGCACGACTCAAGCACATCGTCGTCTCGCTCGGCGGCTCGATCGTGCGCGTCAACCCGTCGACCCATCTGGTGGGCGTCGGCTCCGATACCGAGATGCTCGGCGTCTACTTCGCCGATGCCGGTCAGCACCTCGAGCAGCAGGTCTTCGTGCACCACGATGCTCCCAAGTCGAAGAGCCGGGTCACCTACAAGGGCGCCCTCAACGGCGTCGGGGCGCACACCGTCTGGATCGGTGACGTGCTCATCGGCCGCGCCGCCGTCGGCACCGACAGCTACGAGCAGAACCGCAACCTCGTGCTCAGCGAGGGCACGCGCGCCGATTCCATCCCGAACCTCGAGATCGAGACCGGCGACATCGCCGGGGCAGGCCACGCGAGTGCGACCGGGCGATTCGACGACGAGCACCTGTTCTACCTGCAGTCGCGCGGCATCAGCGAAGACGAGGCGCGGCGGCTGGTCGTGCTCGGCTTCCTGAGCGAGATCGTGCAGAAGATCGGCGAGCCCGAACTCGAGGCCCGCCTGGCGAAAGCCTTCGAGGCTGAACTGGGAGGTGCGCGATGACGTCGACCAAGGTGTTCCCGCTGACCGATCTGGCTCCGGATGCCGCGAAGCGTGTGGTGCTCGACGGCGTTGCGATCGCCGTGGTCCTCGATTCCGCCGGCACGGTGCACGCCATCGGCGACACCTGCACCCACGGCGACATCTCGCTGAGCGAAGGGTTCGTCGAAGACGACACCCTGGAGTGCTGGGCGCATGGTTCCAAGTTCGAACTCACCAGCGGCAAGCCCCTCAGCCTCCCGGCCTACGAGCCGGTCCCCGTCTTCGCCGTCGAGATCATCGACGGCGAGGTCTACATCGACCCCGAAGTGAAACTGGCCGTCTAGGAACCCCATGAGCACCCTCGAAATCAAAGACCTGAAAGTCTCCATCGCCACCGATCAGGGCGTCAAGCACATCCTGAAAGGCGTCGACCTCACCATCAACGACGGCGAGATCCACGCGGTCATGGGCCCCAACGGGTCGGGCAAGTCGACTCTGGCGTACACGATCGCCGGACACCCCCGCTACAAGGTCGAGGGCGGCTCGATCACCTTCGACGGCGCCGACGTGCTCGCGATGACCGTCGACGAGCGCGCGCGGGCGGGCCTGTTCCTCGCGATGCAGTACCCGGTCGAGATTCCCGGTGTGACCGTCACGAACTTCTTGCGCACCGCCAAGACGGCGATCGACGGTGAGGCGCCCGCCATCCGGGGCTGGGGGTCGAGCGTCAAAGACGCGATGAAGAACCTGCGCATGGACCCCGAGTTCGCGGCCCGCAACGTCAACGAGGGCTTCTCGGGCGGCGAGAAGAAGCGCCACGAGATCCTGCAGCTCGAGCTGCTGCAGCCGAAGG
>JBDTQN010000340.1:0-2691 GCA_039932215.1 Pseudolysinimonas sp.
CGTCGAAGTGCTGCACACCCGCCACAACGGCAACCTGCAGATCAGCGAGGTCGAACTCGAACTGCACATCGAGACCCGCGGCCCCGAGCACGCGGAACTGGTGCTGAACAAGCTGCGTGAAGCGGGCTACCGCCCGCGCATGGATTTCTGATCTTTTGTCGCCGCGCAGGGCTCAGCCCGTGTAAGTCTCGACCTTGACGATCTCGACCGTGATGTCTTTGCCCGAGGGTGCCAGGTACTTCGTCGACTCGCCGATCTTGAGGCCGAGGATGGCCTGGCCGAGCGGGCTGGTCGCCGGGTAGACCTCGATGTCGCTGGCGTCATCGGCGATCTCTCGGCTGCCCAGCAGGAACGTGCTGGAGTCGCCGGCGATCTTGGCGGTCACGACGGTGCCGATCTCGACGACGCCGTGGCTCTCGGGAGCCTCACCCACGGTCGAGTTGTTCAGCAGGTGCGTCAGCTGACGGATGCGGGCCTCGATCTTGCCCTGCTCGTCTTTGGCGGCGTGGTAGCCGCCGTTCTCTTTGAGGTCGCCCTCTTCGCGCGCCATCTCGATCTTCTTGGCGATGTCGACGCGCGCCGGCCCGCTGAGTTCCTCGAGCTCGGCGTTGAGCCGGTCGTAGGACTCCTGGGTCAGCCAGGTGGTGACGGGTGCGTCGGCCATGGGAAAAGCTCCAATGTGCAAAGGGAAAGACCGGCCGGAGCCGGTCTGAGCGACCAGCCTAGGTCAGCCAGCAACGGTAGATCAAGCCGGTCACAGCCGGTTCCGAGGTGCGCAGCGTCTCGCGGAACTGCCGCGTGCCCTTCTCAGAACTCGGGATGTCGACCACCTTCCAGCCCACGATTCCGAAGTCGGAATTGAGGGCCTCGAGCGCGCAGGACGCGGTCTGACCGGCATCCATCGTCACCTCGTAGCGCACTTCGACGCCGCTGTCGCCGTCGAGCACGTACCCCAGGTCGCGCGAGCCGAGCGAGGCGGATGGGCCGAACAGCCCCACCCAGATCACCCACGCCCCCACGACGAGCACCGTGCCGGCCGCCGCGAGGATCGCGAGGAGTCGCGTGCGACGGCTGCGCCCGGGCGTGCGCCCGTACCGGCTGTCGATCGTCGTGGTATTCACTCCGGATAGTCTTGCATCGTGCTCTGGTTCTCTCTGCTGCGTTCGTCCTTGGCGGCGTCACCCACGCCCCCGCCGGACTTCGACGAGGACCTCGTGACTCCGGGTATCTGGGGTTTCGTGCTGACGATCGCGGTGATCATCGCGGTGGTGCTGTTGATCATCGACATGGTGCGGCGCATCCGCCGGGTCACCTATCGGGCGCAGGTCCGCGAGCAACTCGAAGAGGAAGCCCGCGAGGCCGACAAGGGCTAGACCCGCGCCTAGAAGGCGATCGGGTGCATCGCGATCAGCAGTATGCCCGTCCAGTGACACAGGAACGCGATCACCGTGCACGAGTGGAACAACTCGTGGAACCCGAACACCCCCGGCACCGGGTTCGGCCGCTTGAAGGCGTAGAACAGCGCGCCCGTCGTGTACGAGATGCCGCCGATGATGACCAGCAGCATGGTGACGGGGTTCGCGGCGAACAGGTCGCCCATGTAGATGACGGCCGCCCAGCCGAGCGCCACGTACAGCACCACGTACGACCAGCGCGGTGCCGACAGCCAGAAGATGCGGGACAGGATGCCGATGACGGCCCCACCCCAGATCACCGACAGCATGATCACGTTCTTGGGGAACTCGAGCGCGTCGATCGCGAGGGGTGTGTACGTGCCCGCGATGAGCAAGAAGATGTTGGAGTGGTCGAGGCGGCGGAAGACCGCCTTGATCTTCGGGCTCCAGTTGAACCGGTGGTACACGGCCGAGACGCCGAACAGCAGAAGCGAACTGGCCATGAAGATGGCCGATGCGATCTTCGCGGGCGCACCCTCCGACAGCACGATCAGCACCACGCCGAGCACGATCGCCAGCGGGAAGGTGCCGGCGTGGATCCAGCCACGCCAGGCGGGCTTGTTCTCGACCTCGCCCTCGTGATCGATCGCATCGTCGAGCAGCGGGATGTTGGGCATGTCGGGCCCGGGATCTGCCACCGTCTCGCGTTCAGAAGCCATGCAGCCAGAGTAGGGCTCGCATCCAGAGGGTCCCCTGGGAGGCGGGTAACGTTGTCGCGTGCGTGAACGCGGAGGGCCCCGAGGTGCGGGCCTTCTGTATGGTCTCTACTCCGCCCGGCTCAGGCGCTCCATCGCCGATGCGCCGCGCCCGCACCACGTCGCGATGATCATCGACGGCAACAGGCGCTGGGCGCGCGACCGTGCGCTCGAGACCGAGGCCCACGGGCACCGCGCCGGTGCCGAGAAGATGCGGGAGTTCCTGCGCTGGTGCGACGAGCTCGGCATCCGCGTGGTGACGATCTACCTGCTCTCGGCCGACAACCTCACCGGGCGTTCCGAGAGCGAGCTCGCCCTGTTGTTCGAGATCATCGCCGACCTCGCCGACGACCTGGCGCGCGCCGGCGACTGGCGCATCCAGCACGTCGGCACCAGCGACAACCTCCCGCCGCAGCTCGCCGCGACCCTCCGCGGAGCCGAGGCGCGCACCGCGCAGAACACCGGCCTGCACGTGAATCTGGCGGTCGGGTACGGCGGCCAGCGCGAGATCGCGGATGCGATGCGCAGCATCGTGCGCGATC
>JBDTQN010000341.1:0-2664 GCA_039932215.1 Pseudolysinimonas sp.
TTGGCCGTCGCGAGAAAGTCGAGCGCGTCGACGATCGAACCGCGCTCCCCGTCGGCGAGCGAGTTGCGCAGCCGGTCGCGCACCTCGTCGGGCAGCGTGCGCTGATCGATTCCGCGGCTCTTCAGCACCGACGACAGCTGCGCGAGTTCATGCAGGTCGGCCGCGCCGATGCGCCACCGCGAGCCAGCGAGAAGGCGCAGCAGTTCCATGCCCGCGTCGACGCTGTGCACGACAGACAGCGCGCTGACCACATCGGCAACCTCTGGTTCCGCGAGCAGGCCGCCGACTCCGAGCACGTGATAGCGCACCCCGCGCTCGCGCAGCGCCGCAAGGAACACCGGGTGGTTCTTGCGGGCACGCATCAGCAGGGCGGCGCTGTGTGGTCCGCCCGGCGCCGACAGCTGCTCGTCGAGCCAGCGGGCCACCGTCTCGGCCTCGTCTGTGACGCTCTGCCGGAACGACACCCCGACCGGCTCGGC
This sequence comes from Pseudolysinimonas sp., assembly GCA_039932215.1. GTDB lineage: Bacteria > Actinomycetota > Actinomycetes > Actinomycetales > Microbacteriaceae > JBDSKH01. Next base: position 480 of record JBDTQN010000341.1, read on the forward strand.
TCCCGCGTCGGTGCGCGGGACCAGCTTCTCGACCTCGACCGCCGCACCAGCACGGAACGGCTCGACCAGTCGGTTGGCCACGTCGAGGATGCGTCGCCCGTTACGCCAGCTCATCGAGAGGGAATACCGCGCATCGCCGCCGAACTGCCGCGGGAACGCGGCCAGGTTGCCGGCGCTCGCTCCGCGCCAGCCGTAGATCGACTGGTTCGGGTCGCCGACCGCCATCACCGCATGGCCGGCGAACAGCTCGGACAGCAGCCAGGCCTGCGTGACCGACGTGTCTTGGTACTCATCGAGCAGCACGATGCGGTGCTCGGCACGCTGCTCGTCGATCAGCGACGGCTTCGCGCGCAGGATCTCGAGCGCGAGCGTCACCTGGTCGGAGTACTCGACGAAGCCCCTGCGTCGTTTCGCTGCGCCGTACTCCAGCGCGAGATCGACGAGCAAGTCGAGCTGCCCGACGGTGTCGACCAGCTCTGCCACCCAGTCGTAGGTGTAGCGCGACCCGAGCGGCAGGTCGAGGATGCCGGCGAAGTCTGCGGCAAGGCCCCGGATCGCAGCGGGGTCGGCGATGTTGTCGGCGATGGCGCGCGAGATCGCCAGCACCGCCTCGGTCAGCTGATCGAGCGAACGGTCCTGCTCGAGCAGCCGCAGGTCGGCGCTGCGTGTCACGGTGGTACGAGCCAGCTGCCAGGCCGCGGCCTCGCCGAGCACCGCGCCATCGCCCTCTCTGCCGATCGCCGATGCGTTGTCGCGGTACAGCCGGTTGGCATACGAGTTGTAGGTGGCGATCTGCGGCTGCTCGAGGTCGTCGTGGTCGTCGATCACCCCGGCGCGCACCAGCTGGGCGATGCGCTCGTTCATGCGCACGGCCAGCTCGCCCGCCGCCTTGCGGGTGAAGGTCAGCCCCAGCACTTCCGCGGGTCGCACGTGTCCGTTCGCCAGCAGCCAAAGCACCCGGCCCGCCATGGTTTCGGTCTTGCCTGAGCCCGCACCCGCGACGACGAGCGCCGGTGCACCAACGGGGGCCTGGATGACGGCCTCCTGCTGGGCGGTCGGCGGCGGCAGGCGCAGCTCAGCCGCGATCTCGGCGGCGCTCCAGGCGCGCCGGGGCGTTTCGCGCTGCTCAGTCACTGCTCACCGCCAGGACGCGATGCAGGCGCAGCTTGGCCTGCGAGTCGAAGATGCCCGGCACCTCGGCGGTGCCCAAGAACGAGTCCGACGCCACGATCGTCGCCGCCACCCGGACCCGGTCACGGAAGGCGTCGAGTTGGGCCTCATCGAACGCCGGCTGGTGCGCCTCGGAGTACTTCTTGCCGTCGGAACCCTTCTTCACGAAAAGCAGCGTCGCGCCGCCCGCGTGGTGATCACCGAACGCCAGCAGGTATTCGTCGAGCGCGTGCTCGGCGTAGGCCAGTTGATAGACGGCGAGCTGCGGATGCGCGGGGACGTCTTGTTTGCGGCTGGGGGTTCCGGTCTTCAGGTCGACGATCACGACGGCGCCGTCGGCCGACAGCTCGACCCGGTCGATCGAGCCGCGCACCACGGCATCCCCCACCGTCAGCTCGAACCGCTGCTCGGCCGCGACGGCCCGCCGATCGGAGCCGGCGAAATCGGTGAGGTACTCCGACAGCGCCTGCGTGAACCGCCACATCGTGCGCTTCTGCCGCTCCTCGATCCACGGCGACTCGAATTGCAGCTCGCCCCATCGTGATTCGACCGTCTTCCACAACTCGTCGGGGTCGGGCGAGGTGGCCAGTTCAAGCGCCGAGTGCATGATCGTGCCGACGTTCGCTGCCATGCCGGGATCGCTGCGCGCCACCGACTCGAGGAACCAGTCGAGCGCCGATTTCTCGACGGTGTCGAGACTCGAGGGCCGGATCGGCACCGGCTCGTCGGCGAACAGCGGTGCGTCGGTGCTGATCGGCGCGACCCCGTGCCAGTCGGCCGGGTCAGCACCGGGAACGTGCTGCTCGGCGAGCGCCGCGAGGTTCGCGGCCGCCGTCGCCCGCTCGGCAGGGGTCGACGCACGATCGCTCAGGATACGGCGGAGCCGCCCGACCATGCCGCGCAGTGTCAGAGGTGGCCGGGCCAGTGGGTCGGCCGGGGCGACGCGCTCGCCCAGCATCGTCAGGAACGGGCTCACGGCCTCGTCATCGTTGGCCACGGCGGCGAACACCAGCCG
>JBDTQN010000342.1:0-2658 GCA_039932215.1 Pseudolysinimonas sp.
CAGGCCGATCCGCGATCGCGGGCACGAGGTCGAGGTACTCGAAGATGCGCGCGAACAGGGCGGAGGAGGTCTGCAGGTCCAGCGCCACGCGCAGAAGCCCGAGCAGGGGGAACATCAGCCGCGCCTGCACGGTGGTGAATGCGACGATCGTGCCGGCCGTGACATCCACGCCACCGGTGATGAGGTAGGCGGCGACGATGTAGATGACCGCGGGAATCACCGACAGGAAGATGTTGACCATCGCGAAGAACCACTGGCCGCTCATCTGCTGGCGCACCTGCAGCGAGATCTGGTTCTGGTTCTCGGCGTCGTAGCGCCCGGTTTCGGCGCGCTGCTGGTTGAAGCTCTTGGCGAGCAGGATGCCGGAGACGCTCAGCGCCTCCTGCGTGATCGCGGTCATGTCGCTCAGCGACTCCTGCGTCTTCGTCGCGATGCGCGCACGCACCTGCCCCACCCGACGCTGGGCGATGACCAGCACCGGCAGCAGCACGACGGCGACGATCGTGAGCTGCCAACTCAGGATCAGCATGCTCACTAGGGCCGCGATCACCGTCACGGTGTTACCGATCACGCTCGAGACGGTGTTGCTCAGCACCCCGGCGACCCCGCCCACGTCGTTCTGCAACCGCGACTGGATGATGCCGGTCTTCGTCCTGGTGAAGAACGCGAGCTCCATCGCCTGCAGGTGCCCGAACAGCCGGATGCGCATCGCACCCATCACCTTGTTGCCCACCGTGGCCGTGAGGTACGTCTGCCACACACCGAGAGCAGCGGATGCCACGAGCAGCCCGACCATCGCCGACACGATCTCCAGCAGCACCGGCACGTTCGGGCCGCCGGTCTTGGGGAAGAGCCCCACGTCGAACAGTTGTCGCGTCAGGAGCGGGGGCAACACGCCCAGCCCCGCGCTAATCAGCACCAGGATGATGGTGACGGTCAGCGCCGCCCGGTGCGGTGCGAACAGTCCGCCGATTCGCGGCAGCAGGTCGGGGATCTTTGGAGCCGTCGCGTTCTCGGCGCGCTGGGCCGCGGCATCCCCACCGCCCATCCGGGTGCGGACCTTTCCGTACTGGCCGACCTGGCTGCTACGACCGCCGCCACCGCCACCGCCGCCGTGCATTCCACTCATTGCTTCACCCTACGACGCGCCGACGAGCGCGACCGCGGTTGTTCGCTGCGGGCGCGGCCCCGTGACCCTCTTTTCAGGATGAGCGGGGCGGCGTGCGGAATATCCAGCTGCCGCCCCGCTCATCCTGAAAAACGAGAGTCGCGACCGACGATCAGCCCTTCGTCGAGCCTGCCAGCAGCCCACGCACGAAGAAGCGCTGCAGCGAGAAGAAGACGATGAGCGGAACGATCATCGCGACGAAGGCGCCCGCGGTGAGGAGGTACCAGTCCTGCCCTCGGTTGCCGGTGATCTCTCGCAGCACCTTCGTGATCGGCCCGACCGCCCCGTCGGCGAAGACGAGGGCGACCAGCAGGTCGTTCCAGACCCAGAGGAACTGGAAGATGGCGAACGAAGCGATGGCTGGCATCGCGAGCGGCAGGACGATCCGGAAGAAGGTCTGGCCGTGGCCCGCGCCATCGACACGAGCCGCCTCGATGAGCTCCTGCGGGATCTCGGAGATGAAGTTGTGCAGCAGGAAGATCGCCAGCGGCAGCGCGAAGATCGTGTGGGCGATCCAGATCTGTCCGTAAGAATTGCCGCCCGCGCCCAGCCCGCTGAATATCTCGACACCGCCGATCTTGAGCCCGCGGGAGAACAGGCTCAGCAGCGGCACGAGCGCCATCTGGATCGGCACCACCTGCAGCGCGAACACCCCGATGAAGAGGATGTTGCGGCCGCGGAACGGGATCCAGGCGAACGCGTATGCCGCGAGCGACGCGATCACCAGCGGGAAGAGCGCCGCCGGGATCGTGATCACTATCGAGTTGACGAACGCCTGCCCGAGGGTGACAGTCGTTGCCGCACCGTTGATGACCTCGACGTAGTTGTTCAGCGTGAAGCCGGGGTTCTGGAAGATCGACCACCAGCCACTGGTGTTGATCTCCTGCGGGGGACGGAACGAGGTGATCAGCAGGCCGAGCGTGGGTGTGGTCCACAAGATCGCGATGACGATCGCGGCGATTGTGGCGCCCCGGCTGGTGAGCTTCTGCTTCGTATGGCGCAGCGCGGTGCGTTCCTGGGCGCGTTCGCCGCGCTTGAGCTGCACTTCGGTCTTCTCGTCGATCGGCAGGTCGATCGGAACGACGGCACTCATCGGATCTCCTTCTGCAGACGCATCTGCCGAACGTTGTAAATGATGATGGGCAGGACGAGGATGAACAGGATCACGGCGAAGGCCGACGCTCGACCCTCCTCGAGCTTCTGCGCGTAGACGGCGTTGGCGAGCACGTTCGTACCGTTCGCGCCACCGGTCATCGTCTGCACGATGTCGAACACCTTGAGCGACGCGATCGAGATCGTCGTCAACACCACGATGAGCGAACTGCGGATGCCCGGCACCGTGACATTGATGAAGCGCTGCCAGGCGTTCGTGCCATCGAGTTGCGCCGCCTCAATCTGCTCAGTGGGCACGCCCTTGATGGCGGCCGAAAGCACAACCATCGCGAATCCGGTCTGCACCCAGATGAGGATGACCATGAGGAACAGGTTGT
>JBDTQN010000343.1:0-2652 GCA_039932215.1 Pseudolysinimonas sp.
ACCTTCGTCGCCGACCAGATCGATCACGACGCACGCTGGACCTTCGACCCCAAGAAGCAGGCGCTCTCGCCGATCAACTCCGAGGCGGTCTCGCTCTCGCAGCAGGGTGAACTCCCCCAGAACCTCGTACCCCGGCTTCGTGCGGTTGCCCTCACCGACGACGCCGAGTCGAGCCGCTTCGACAGCGGCGCCTTCACCGTCGGCGCAGACGGTGGCGAGACCGGGCCGCTGCTCGAGCCCGTCATCCACGGCCGCATCGGCGCTCAGGATCCCGGCCCGTTGCCCTCCGACGAGGCACCGCCGCACAAGCCCACCAACCAGACCGCCGATCTGCTCGAGGCGCTGCGCCGCCGGCGCGGGGAACGCGATCCGATGGATCCCGAGCACGACGAGCCGATCGCCGCCCACCCCAGCACCGGCGCCGTGAAACTCATCGACGTCCCTCTCGACACGGCCACTGTCACGCCTGTCGGTTCCGCCGGCACCCCGTCCGCCGGTTCGACCGGAACCGGTCAGCAAAGCGGAATCTCCCGCGGCTCGCGCAAGAACCGCACCTCAATGCCGAGCTGGGACGAGATCGTCTTCGGCGCGCGCACCGACGAAGACTAGGCGAAGGCGCCGAACCTCAGAAGTGGGATCGCCGTCTCATCGGGAGTGAGCGATCCGTGCTGTCCCACCATGCGCCGCGCGGTGTCGTCCGGGTCGACGTAGAACGCATGGCGCTTGCGTACGGCGACGAGGATGTCGCCGATGCGCGGCCGCACCACGTCGTCGACGTTCCCGAACCAGTCGGCCGCGATCGCCTCCGCCCGGGTCGCGACCCACGCCTTCGGACCCAGGGCATCTCGCAACTGGGCGGCCGCGGCATCCACGTCGGTCTCGGGATGCAGGTGCAGCTGGAGGCAGCGCGGTTCGCCCGCGACCTGCCGTACCCCCTCGAGGTGCGCTTCCGGGATCACGACCTGCGCTCCGGCCGGCACGTCGACCATGCCGTGATCGGCGGTGACGAGGAACCCCTGTCGTGGTCCGAGCTCCGCCGCGAGGCGCGCGACTTCGGCATCGAGGGATTCGAGGGCGGCCACCCACTTGCCGGAATCGAGCCCGTGGGCGTGGCCCTCGACATCCAGTTCGGCGATGTAGAGGTAGACGAGCACGGGTCCGGGGGCCGACAGCTCGCGCCGAGCCGCCGCGAATCGCTCGGCCATCGATGCTTCACCTTGATATTCGGCTCCGCGCAGGACGGCCCGGGTGTACCAGCTGTCGCGGTGTCGCGGTGAGGCGATCACCACCGACCGGACCTCCGAGGTCTCGAAAAGAGTCGGAGACCGCTGCCACTCGACCGGGTCGACGGACGGCGAGCCGTTCAACAGACCGACGACCTGCCCGCTCGCCGGATCGAAGGCGCGATAGCCGACCATCCCGTGCACCCCCGGCCGGGTCCCGGTGGTCAGGGTCGCCAGGGCCGAGGCGGTCGTGGTGGGGAAACCGGCCGAGAGAGCGGGATCGGTGTCGAGACGGGATGCCAGAGTGCGCGCGTGCCCGCGGTGAGCTGAGAGGGCGGAGAGTCCGAGGCCGTCGGCAAGCAGAACGATCGCGTGCGTGACGGGCGGGAGGCCCAGCCGACCCGTCCTCCCCGCGAGCGCCTCGAGGCAATTCGGCAGGACATCGGCAAGGCTGAACCGGGAGGTTTTCGCCGCCGGTAACATGGCCCCGATCTTATGACTCCCCCTGAAAACACCTCCGCCCCGGGTCCCGGCGAGCGAATGTCTGCCTCTGAAAGAATTGCTTCCGAAAAGATTCTCGATATCGATGTCTCTGCCGAGATGCAGGGCTCGTTCCTCGAGTACGCGTACTCCGTCATCTATTCGCGCGCCCTCCCCGACGCGCGTGACGGTCTCAAGCCGGTGCAGCGCCGCATCCTGTTCCAGATGTCCGAGATGGGGCTGCGACCCGACCGTGGGCACGTGAAGAGCGCCCGCGTCGTCGGCGACGTGATGGGGCGACTGCACCCGCACGGCGACACCGCCATCTACGACGCGCTCGTGCGGCTCTCGCAAGACTTCACGATGCGGTTGCCGCTCGTCGACGGCCACGGCAACTTCGGGTCGCTCGACGACGGCCCCGCTGCCGCGCGGTACACCGAAGCGCGGCTGCAGGCCGCCGCCATGGCCATGACCGACGGTCTCGACGAAGACGTCGTCGACTTCGTACCCAACTACGACAACCAACTCACCCAGCCCGAGGTGTTGCCCGCGGCGTACCCCAACCTGCTCGTGAACGGCGCGGCCGGCATCGCGGTCGGCATGGCGACGAACATGGCGCCCCACAACCTGATCGAGGTTGCGGCGGCGGCGCGACACCTGCTCGAGAATCCGGATGCCACCCTCGACGATCTGATGGCGTACGTCCCCGGACCCGACCTTCCCACCGGCGGCACCATCGTCGGGCTCGACGGCATCAAAGACGCCTACGCCACGGGACGCGGGTCGTTCAAGACGCGGGCCAAGGTGACCGTCGAGCAGCTCTCGGCGCGGCGTACGGGGCTGGTGGTCACCGAACTGCCCTACCTCGTCGGGCCCGAGAAGGTCATCGAGAAAATCAAAGACGGCGTCAACGCGAAGAAGATCACCGGTATCGCCGACGTCACCGACC
>JBDTQN010000344.1:0-2647 GCA_039932215.1 Pseudolysinimonas sp.
GGCGGCCGGGGTGCTGGCCGCGGAATGTGCCGGCGGCGCGTCCGCCCGCAGCCGCCAGGCGCGCGAGTTCGGGATTGACCCTGTTCGTGGCCGCCAGGCCAGAGGAATCGAACAGCTCGAGCAGTTTCGAGCGCACCAGCACGTGCTGTTCGAGAGGAACGGGCCGCTCCTCTGACACGATCACATCGGTGTCGCCGCGCACAGCCTGCAGCCAGTCGCCGAACTCCTCTGCGTTCGTGACGGTGGCGCTGAGCGACACCAGCCGAACTGTCTGTGGGAGGTGGATGATGACCTCTTCCCAGACGGCACCGCGGAACCGGTCGGCGAGGTAGTGCACCTCGTCCATCACGACGAAGGCCAGGTCGCGCAGCAGCGGCGAATCGGCGTAGAGCATGTTGCGCAGCACCTCGGTGGTCATGACGACAACCCGGGCCCCGCTGTTGATGTTGCTGTCTCCGGTCAGCAGTCCGACGTTCTTCGCACCGTGCTCGGCTGCCAGTTCAGAGAATTTCTGGTTGCTGAGCGCCTTCATCGGTGTCGTGTAAAAGACCTTTGCACGCGGCTGCGCGAGAGCCAGGTGTGCGGCGAACTCGGCGACGATCGTCTTGCCGGCGCCGGTCGGCGCGGCCACCAACACGCTGTGGTCGGCTTCGAGCGCCCGGCAGGAGGCGAGCTGGAAGTCGTCGAGGGGAAAGTCGACCCGCTCCCGGAACTCCTCGAGGCGCGGAGTCGCGGCCGTCGACGTCTGGCGGACGCGGGCGGCCTCGTATCGCTCGGCCGGTGACAGTGTCACGCCAGGCCCGCCTCGAATTCGCGTGCGCGCCGGGCGACACCGCGGTCGTGGAGAAGGGCCACACCGACGGCGGCGAAGTAGAGCACGATCATCGGAATGGCCAGCAGGATCATCGACACCACGTCGGCGGCGGGGGTGGCGATGGCCGTGAAGATCGTGATGGCGAGGATCGCCCAGCGCCAGCCCTTCAGGATGGTGCTGGCCTGCAGCACCCCGATGAAGTTGAGCAGCACCAGGAAGACGGGCAGCACGAACGCGATGCCGGTCGCGAGCACCAGCTTCAGCACGAAGTCGAGGTAGGTCTTCGTCTCGAAGAAGGTGGTCGACCCCTTCGGGACGAAGCTGTACATGATCTCGACGATGTGCGGCAGCACGAACCAGCCGGCCGCGATCCCGCCCAAGAACAGCGGAACCGCGCTGAAGAAGAAGCCGAACGTGTAGCGCTTCTCGCGCCGGGTCAGACCGGGCACCAGGTACGCGAACACCTGGTAGAGCCAGATCGGGCTCGAGATCACCAGTCCGACCGCCAATGCGATCTGGATGCGCACGTCGAATGCGCCGGTGATGCCCGTGTAGTTGAGGGCGATGCGGGCGACCTGGTCGTCGTCAGCACCCTGGGCGGCGGCGATGCGGGTGATCGGGTTCGTGATGAGCGGCCACACCAGGTCGTACAGGAACCAGCCGCCGATCGTTCCGGCGACGATGGCGAGGGCACCCCGTGTCAGTCGCTTGCGGAGTTCGATGAGGTGCTGGCCGAGAGACATGCGTCCCTCGGGATTTCGGCTCCGCTGCGTGCGCGCAGCCACGACCTCAGGACTTGTCGACGGGCTTGTCAGCCGGCTTCTCGGTGGTCACCGTGGTGCCGGACTCGGCGTCGTCGTCAGACTTCATCTCTTTGCGGAAGACCTTCATCGACTGGCCGACGCTCTTCGCGAGGGCCGGGAGCTTGGTGGCTCCGAACAGGAGCAGGACGACCGCGAGGATGAGGAGCAGGTGCGGCCACCCGAACGCATTTCCAAACATCTGTGTGTCCGTCCTTGGGGTCGTGGAATCACCACTGATCCTACGTGATGCGGTCTAGCGATACCTGGCAGCACCGGCCGCGGCCCATTCGGCGACGGCGGCGCGTGCGCTGGCTGGGGCGACCACCGTCGCGACGCCCGGCATGCTGGCGATCAGCCGTTTGAGCCCGTGGAAATGCGACACCCGCAGGGTGGTCCGGATGCGACCGCCGACCTCCGTGGACGTCGCGCCGTCGGGGATGTAGTCCACCAGCAGCGGCATGGCAGCGGGAGCCACCTCGATCGTGACCTCGAGATCGTCGGGTGACGCCTCGAACAGCCGGTCGGGAAGGCGCACCTCATCGGCTCGGTGCTCGATCGGGGCATCGGTGATGACGGCGTTCGAGATGCGGTCGAGGCGGAACGTGCGCACGGCTTCACGCAGGTGGCACCAGCCGCGGAGGTACCAGTCGTCGTCGAACGATTCCACGCGCAGCGGGTCGACGCGGCGACGCTCGCGCTGCCCCGCGGAGTCGAGGTAGTCGAGCTCGAGCTGCACGCCGCGCGTCACCGAGTCACGGATCAGGGCGAGGGTGGCGCCGAGCACGGCATCCGACTCGCCCTCTTCGACGCCGACCTGGTTCGGCTCGGCGGACGCGCCCCGGCTGAGCTTCGCGGTGAGGCTCGCCAGCGTCGCGCTGCCCGCGTTCTCGGGCAGCGACGACAGATACTGCAGCCCGGCGATGAGTGCGGTGGCCTCGCGAGCCGAGAAGCGCGGGGAATCGTCGATCGCGACCAGGTTGGTCAGCACGATCTCGTCGCGTTCCTCGAACGCGTCCCAGTTGATGTCGAA
>JBDTQN010000345.1:0-2628 GCA_039932215.1 Pseudolysinimonas sp.
GAACATCGCCAGCCCGCGGTCGCCGGGCACACCCTCGTCGTGACGGATCCGCCCGACGAAGCTCGGGTCGGCGCCGGCCGCATCGAGCGGGGTCGGAACGTCCATGAGCGAGACGCCCGCCGCATCCTGCAGCAGCTCGCGCGCACGCTCGGGCGTGATCGCCCGTGCGAACTCGGCGTTGATGCTGAGCGAGTGCCCCGTGAACACCGGAACCCGCACGCATGTGCCGCTCACGAGCAGATCGGGAAGCTCGAGGATCTTGCGGCTCTCGTTGCGCAGCTTCTTCTCTTCGTCGGTCTCACCAAGGCCGTCATCGACGATCGAGCCGGCGAGCGGCACCACGTTGAAGGCAATGTTCTTAGGAAACTTGTGCGGCGCGGGCATCGTCACCGCGTGCCCGTCGTGCACGAGTCCGATGGTGTCGCCGGCGACCGCGGCCTGCGCCTGCTCGAGCAGCTCTTCGCCACCCGCGAGACCCGCGCCCGAGACAGCCTGGTAGGTGGAGACGATCAGCCGCTGAAGTCCGGCCTCGGCATCGAGCACCTTGAGCACCGGCATCGCCGCCATCGTGGTGCAGTTCGGGTTGGCCACGATGCGCTTGACCGCCTGCTCGAGGGCGTGCGGGTTGACCTCGCTCACAACCAGCGGAACGTCGGGGTCCATGCGCCACGCACTCGAGTTGTCGATGACGAGAACGCCCGCCGCGGCGAAGCGCGGCGCCTGCACCTTCGACATGGTCGCACCGGCCGAGAAGATCGCGACGTCGAGGCCGGTCGGGTCGGCGGTCTCGGCGTCTTCGACGACGATGTCGGTGCCCTTGAAGGGGAGGGTCGTGCCGGCGCTGCGGGCGCTGGCGAAGAATCGGATCTCGCTGACCGGGAAGTCGCGCTCGTCGAGCAGGCGGCGCACCACCGTGCCGACCTGGCCGGTCGCGCCGACGACGCCGATCCGGATGCCGTGGGAAGTCATGCACAAATGGTATCGGCGATGCGATCGCGCCACCGGCGGGAGGCTGCCTGCCGCCGTCGAATCTCCGCCAGCGGTGTCCGTCGTCGGCGCTCCGTAGAGTGATGCGGTGAACCTGATCCCGCCCCTGGTGCGCTGGGGTATCCCGGATGCGGTGGCGGTCTTCCTAGTCACGCCCCTGTACCTGGGGATCGTGCTCGGCCTTCAGGCGCTCGGGGTGCGCGGCGACTCGGAGGCGCTGTCGTTCGCCCTCGGCCTGCTCTTTTACGCGGCATTGGCCGGGGTCGTCGTGGTCGCGTCTCGCGCACGGGGTCAGCGCAGCCTGCGTGCCGACTTCGGGCTCGCGTTCAAACCGGTCGACCTGGCGATCGGACTGGGCATCGCGGTGCTCGCGAAGATCGCGACGGTGGTCTTCGGGATCGTCGTGTACGTGTTCGGCGGTGAACTGCCGAAATCGGGCAACTTCGTGCTCGGCACCGATCCGCTGTGGATCGTGCTCACCGGGGTTCTCCTCGGCTCGCTGATCGCACCGTTCGTTGAAGAGCTGGTCTTCCGCGGGCTGATCCTGCGGGCTGTTCGGTACCGCGTTCTGCGCGGGCGACGGGCGGCTCCGCACCCGCACCCCGCCCCGCAGGGCGTGCAGGTGCGCGCCGTCGTCCTCGGCATCCTGATCAGTTCGACCGCGTTCGCGGTGCTGCACCTCTATCAGGCACCCGGCGACCCCGCGCTGTTCGCGGTGCTGGCCCTCAGCACCTTCACCGTCGGGGTTTTCCACGCGGTGATCACGGTCGTCACGGGACGCCTCGGACCGGCGATCGTGTCGCACATCCTGTTCAACGGCAGCGGAGTCGTGCTGCAGGTGCTGCTCGCCGGATCGCTGCCCGGCGCGACGACCTAGCGGCCGGTTCCGCCGTGCACGACAGCGTCGAGTTCGCCGTCGAGTCCGAACGCGGCATGCACCACGCGCATCGCGTGCTGCAGCGAGTCGGCGCGGGTGACCACCGAGATGCGGATCTCGGACGTCGAGATCATCTCGATGTTGATGCCGGCGTCTGAGAGGCAGCGGAACAGCTTCGCCGAGACACCGGCGCTTGTGCGCATGCCCGCACCGACGACCGCCAGTTTGCCGATCTGGTCGTCGTACTGCAGGGCGGCGAAGCCCTCGGTCTGTTGCTCGGCGAGCAGGGTCGACATGACCTTCTCGCCCTCCGACTTGGGCAGGGTGAACGAGATGTCGGTCAGGCCGGTTGCCGCGGCCGACACGTTCTGCACGATCATGTCGATGTTGGCCCCGGTCTTGGCCACGATCGTGAAGATGTCGGCCGCCTTGCCGGGGACGTCGGGCACACCGACGACGGTGATCTTGGCCTCGTTCAGGTCGCCGGCGACGCCGGTGATGATCGGCTCTTCCACGTTGCCCTCCTTGTCGGTGTCGTACGAGTCGACCACCCAGGTGCCCTCGTTGTTGTTGAACGACGAACGCACGTGCAGGGTGACCCCGTGCCGGCGCGCGTACTCCACGGCGCGGATGTAGAGCACCTTGGCGCCCGCCGCCGCGAGCTCGAGCATCTCTTCGCTGGTGACCTTGTCGATCTTGTGCGCCTTCGGCACGATGCGCGGGTCGGCGGTGAACACGCCGTCGACGTCGGTGTAGATCTCGCA
>JBDTQN010000346.1:0-2628 GCA_039932215.1 Pseudolysinimonas sp.
ACCCCACGCTGCAACTGCTGGCAGACGAGGGTCTCGTCACGGCCGAGCAGGTCGGCGAGCGCAAGGTCTACTCCCTCACCGACGCCGGCAAAGAGGCGGCCGCACAGTCGGCCACCGAGCCGGTGCAGGGCCGCAAGGCCGAGGAGTTCAGCCGCCGCGCCGCGCTGCCGCCGGCCGGCGCGAAGCTCGCCCAGGCCGCATCGCAGGTCGTCCACAGCGGAACCCCCGAGCAGGCCGACCGCGCCGTCGCGATCATCGACGACGCGCGCCGCAAGCTCTACGCCATCCTCGCCGAGGAGTGAGCAACCCCGCTCCCCCCGCCGGCCGAGCCTTCCGCGCGCGCTACCGGCGGATCATGCGGTTCGCCGCGCGCGCGATGGTGCAGGCCTGGTGGTTCGAGTTGGTGCTGCCGCGCATCGGGCTCGCGCGCTTCTCGGCCCGCGGTCGCATCCCGCGTCTGCAGCGTCTGGCGCGCCGCTTTCACGTGCTCGCCGCCGACCTCGGCGGGCTGATGATCAAGGTCGGGCAGTTCCTGTCGTCGCGCCTCGACATCCTGCCGCCTGAGATCACCCGCGAACTCGAGGGTCTGCAAGACGAGGTCGCACCGGAACGTTTCGACGACATCCGCCGCCAGCTCGAAAGCGAACTCGGGATGCCGTTGGAGCTCGCCTACGCATCGTTCGATCCCAGCCCGATCGCCGCGGCATCCCTCGGTCAGGCGCACAGCGCCCGTCTTTCACCGGCGATCGCCGCCGACGTCGGCTTCACCGACGTGGTCGTGAAGGTGCAGCGACCGGGCATCGAAGACATCGTCGCCGTCGACCTCGCCGCTCTGCGCCGGGTCGCGCGGTGGCTGTCTCGGGTGAAGCTGGTGTACTCGCGCGTCGACGCGCCCGCGCTCACCGAGGAGTTCGCCACCACGAGCCTCGAAGAGATCGACTACCTGCACGAGGCGAGCAACGCCGAGCGGTTCGCCGAGGACTTCGCGGACGATCCGCAGATCCAGGCGCCGATCGTCGCGTGGGACCGCACCTCGCTGCGCGTGCTCACCCTGTCGGACGTGACCGCGATCAAGATCACCGACGTCGCGGGCCTGACCGCCGCCGGCATCGACCCGGTGCAGGTCGCGCAAGAACTGGCCCGCGCGACGTTCCAGCAGATCTTCGTGTCGGGCTTCTTTCACGCCGACCCGCACCCCGGCAACATCTTCGTCACCCCCGAGGACGGCGGCGCCTGGCACCTCACCTATGTCGACTTCGGGATGATGGGCGAGATCTCGGATTCGCTGCGTTCCGGCCTGCGCGACTTCGCCCTCGCCGTCGTCGCCCGCGACGGCCGCGCCCTGATCGCCGCATTCGAGCGCCTCGGGGTGCTGCTGCCGACCGCCGACACCGAAGAACTCGAGCGCGCCATGAGCGCCTCGTTCGACCGCTTCGGCGGCATGGGCGTCGCCGAGCTGCGCGCCATCGACCAACGCGAGATGGAGCGTTTCGCCCGCGAGTTCGGCGACACCGCCCGCGCGCTGCCGTTCCAGCTGCCCGAGAGCTTCTTGCTGCTGATCCGCACGATCTCGCTCATCTCGGGTGTGACGAGTGCGCTCAACCGCGACTTCAACATGTGGGATGCCGTGGACCCCTTCGCGCGGACCGTGCTGTCAGGCGGGGCCGGCGATGTGATTCGTGAGCTGCCGCAGAAGGCGCTCGCCTACCTCAACACCATGGCGCGGCTGCCGGCGCGGGTCGATGATCTCGTGTCGCGCATCGACCGCGGACAGGTTGCCGTGCGCACCCCGGATGTCGATCGTCGACTGCGGTCGATCGAGCGCGCGATCGGGCGCGCCGTGTCGGCGGTCGTGTTCGCGTCGCTGCTGTTCGCGGGGGTGCTGCTGCGGCCGACCGACGACGTGCTCGGGTGGGTGCTCGTGGGCGCGTCGGCAGTGCCGCTGCTGCACGTGGTGCTGACCTGGCGGCGGCGTTAGCGAACGCGTGAACCGCCCGATCGCTAGTGACTAGCCGCGTGTGGGGCGACTCACGGCGACCGAGAGCTCTTCCAACAGGTCGGTGAGCTTGTCGATCGGCAACTCCGCAGGATCGAGCGCAAACCGTTCACCGATGACCGTGGCTGGTGTGTACGCCGTCATGGTGGTCCCGTGGTCGTCCCAGATCAGGATGCGCAGCGGCAAGTCGATTCCCGCGCGAGGGTTGCGCTGCATGAGCTTCGTGCCGACCGCCGCGTTTCCGAAGACTGCGACCACTTCGTGGTTCAGCTCGAGTCCGACATCCCGCGCTGCCTCACCATGGTCGATGACGGCGAACAGTCGGAGGCCGCGGAGGTCAAGTTCTGACCGGAGACGGCCAAGCACCTCCTCCACCGATCCACTGCACGTGCGGGTCACCAGCCCGTCGTCCGTGCCGCCCATCGCTGCTATTCCTCCAAGGTGGAGATCGGCTGCCCGGTCTCAACTATGTAGGTCGACAGCATCCGTCCGGTATCGGGGCCGAGGTCGGTGGCATTGTGCGGCACCCCCGGTGGGATGAGAAAACCGTCTCCCGCGTTGAGGATCTGGGTTGCCCCATCCTGGCGTTCCATCTGCACCGTGCCGGCCACGATGTAGCCGACCTCCTCGCC
>JBDTQN010000347.1:0-2627 GCA_039932215.1 Pseudolysinimonas sp.
GGCGCATCATGCACGTCGGCGGCGACCTGGGCGAGCAGATGGACTTCGAGGTGCACGCTCGCCGGTTGACCGGGTTCCGATCGGCCATGGACGAAGCAGGGCTCGAGCACGACGACGACTTCAGAGCGACGACCTTCAGCGTTCCCGGCGGATACGAGGCGGCGCTCGGGATGCTCGCCGATCCGGCGACCCGGCCGACCGGAATCGTGGCCGGGTGCGACGAGATCGCCATCGGTGCGATCACCGCAGCGCGCCAGCTGGGCATCGTGGTGCCGAACGAACTCTCGATCGTCGGGATCGACGACCACCCGTACTCGGCGATGTTCGGGTTGACCACGGTGCGTCAGCGACCGGGCGAGCAGGGAGAGCAGGCCGTCGACCTGGTGGTGCGGGCGATGAGCGAGAGCGAGCCCGTGCTCGAGTCGCGCACGATCGACATCCCGATCGGGCTGGAGGTGCGTTCGAGCACCACCGCGCCGCCGATCGTGAACCCCGTTTCACGCACTCATTCGCCGCTCATGGCCCCCTGACTGGGTTGATGACGAGTCAGCACATTGGTGGACATTTCGGGGTACACGTCTATACTCTGAGCCACACCGACACGTGGCTCATGGCGCTGGGAGCTCGACCACGAACCGTCCGAGTCCATCCTCGTTCCGAACTGATGCAGCAGGCTCTCTACCTCGAACCTGCGGCAGGAGAACACACCAGTGCCCGCGTACCCTGATCTCGCCGTCCTTCGATCGTCCCTCGACGACGCCGTGGCACGGGACGATCACGCGGCAGTCATCGCGACGCTGTACCCCGTTGTGCACCTGATCGCGCTCGAAGACGGTGTCGGACTGCGGCAGTTGATCGCCGGCCTGCCCGAGCAGCTGTGGCACGACGACATCGTGCTCACCTCCGCGCTCGGCTCGAGCTACCGGTCGGCCGGGTCGCCTCCGGGATCCGCCGCGCTCGCCTATTTCCGCGCCGCCGAGAACGCGATCGCCAAGTCTGAGACGCCCCTTCATCCGTCGTGCCTGGTCGCCGTGCTCACCGCCCACTCCGCAGCGCTCCGCACCCAGGGGCGATTGGACGAGGCGGTCGCGAAGCTGACGCAGGCAGGCCGCCTGCTCGAGGAGCAGTCGCACGGGCCGACCTTCGTGCAACACTCCGCCCGTCATGCCCTCGAGCTCGGCGTCGCGGAGGTCATGATCGGCCGACTCGACAGCGCACGCCACCACCTCGAGTACGCCCTCGGACTCGCGGAATCGAACCTCACCGTCTCGGAACAGGTCGAAGGCATGGGCACCCTGGCCCTGGCCGCCTACTCGCAGGGCGACCTCGCCACCGCCGACCGCATGCTCGCGTCGATCGTCGAGCTCGACCCGCCCGACCATGTCACGAGCAGCGGGTTCGCGTGCGCCGGCTACGCGGCCGACATCCTGCTCGCGACCGACCGCTACGACGCCGAACGCCTGCCCCGGTTGGTCGAGAACATGCTGCTGGCGAGCACCCACACCGAGTGGGAGCCGTTCGCGGGCGTCGTGGCGGCGTACGCCCGCACCCTGGCCGGCGACCACATCGAAGCCCTCGACCTGTTGCAGCGCGCCCACCAGCGCTACCTGCGCTGGAGCCCTCCGGGAATCGGGATCGATGTGGGCGAACTGCTGCGCGCCGACATCCTGAGCTTGCTCGACCGAGGCGATGAAGCGTTCGAGGTGTTGTCCAGGCTCAACCCGCACGAGCGCCACGTGCTGTGCCCTGAGCGGTTGATGGCGCGCATCGCGCTGCAGCACGGTGATCTGACCGGTGCAGATCAGGCGCTCAGCGACTGCGAGCTGCTTGGGGCCCAACATTCTTCGCGCACGATCATCGATGTGCACCTGCTGCGCGGGGCGATCGAGATGGAACGGGGTGACCTGAAACGGTCCGACATGAACGTCGACCGTGCCTTCCACACCATGGCTCGCACCGGTGTGCGGTCGCCGCTGCGCCACATCCCACCTGCCCTGCTCGCCCGCGTCGCGAAGCGCGCACTGGAACGCACACAGAGCGCCGAAGTCCAGCGCATTCTGGAGCGGGTCGCGCAGGCGACAGACGGCCACGTCGATGAGCGCGATCCGCTGAGCGAGCGTGAGCGTATGGTGCTGATCTACGTCGAGCGCGAGTTGACGGTCGCCCAGATCGCGGCAGAACTTTTCATCTCGCCCAACACGGTGAAGACCCACCTCCGGCGGCTGTACAGCAAGCTCGGTGTGGCCACGCGGGACGAGGCGATCCGCAAGGCCCGCAGCCTCGGGCTGCACCTCGATCCCGGGCCAGAGATCACCCGACGATCACCCGGCATACGTGGTGCGTCCCCGGAGGACCCGGTGGTTTGATGAGTGTCGTTGCATGCGGGCTACCGTCCCTGATCCCGGTCGGCCCGAGTACGACATGGGGCGGGATGTCTCGGCTGGTTACCGAGGGTCCCGCCCTCCCCACGCCCCACCCTCCCCACGCACGACGAAGGCGCCGCACCCCCGAGGGGACGCGACGCCTTCGCGCGTGGTTCTGAAGTCGTTACTTCAGGGTGATCGTCGCGCCAGCCTCTTCGAGGACGGCCTTGGCCTTCTCGGCGGTCTCCTTGTTCGCGCCCTCGA
>JBDTQN010000348.1:0-2613 GCA_039932215.1 Pseudolysinimonas sp.
AAGGCGGGCGGCTACACGATGCAGGCGTCGCAGGGCGTGCCGATCGACATCATCCTGGTCGTGCAGTCGGTCATCGTGCTGCTCATCGCGGCGCCGCCCCTGGTGCGCACCGTGTTCCGGCTGCCGACTCCCACGGGGATCCCCGCGCTGCGGCGACCCGGCCGCGCGCCGAAGGTGGTGACCAAGTGACCACGACGGCACCCGGGCTCACGGCCCCCATCGTCCGTGAAAAGGCGATCCGCCGCGACCTGAAGGCGCCGATCGCGCTCGACGTCTTCGCGCTGATCGCCCTGCTGCTCGCGTTCGCCGCACCACGCGACGGGTCGAGCACCTTCGGGCTGTCGACCGACAAGGACGCGCTGCAGATCCCGCCACTCGTGGTGCCCAGCATCCTGACCGTCACGGTGCTCGCGATCATCCTGGTCGCGCTGGCCGTGCTCGCGCACCTCTGGTCGGCACGGGGGGCCACGGGCAAGGTGCCGCTGTGGCTGATCGCCGTGTTCGGCGTGCTGTTCCTGATCGCCTTCCTCACCTGGGCGGCGGCGGGCTCGCGGTCGATCCCGGTTCCCGGCCTGCTGGTCGGTGCCCTCGCGCTCAGCACCCCGATCATCTTCGGAGCGCTCGGCGGGGTGATCGGCGAACGGGCCGGCGTCGTCAACGTCGCCATCGAGGGTCAGCTGCTGCTCGGCGCGTTCTCGGCGGCCTTCGTGGGATCGGTCACCGGGCAGCCCGTGCTCGGCCTGATCGTCGCGATGGTCGGCAGCGTGCTGCTGTCGTTCGTGCTCGCGGTGTTCGCGATCCGGTACATCGTCGACCAGGTGATCGTCGGCGTCGTGCTCAACGTGCTGGTCGCGGGGCTGACCAACTTCCTCTACTCGAAGGTGCTCACCTCCAACCCGCAGTCGTTCAACTCGACGGAACGGTTCCCGCAGCTGCCCATCCCGGGTCTGTCCGAGATCCCGATCATCGGCCCGGTGTTCTTCCGGCAGACGATCATCGTGTACTTGATGTACTTCGCCGTGTTCATGGTGTGGTTCGGCCTGTACAAGACCCGCTGGGGGCTGCGCGTGCGTGCCGTCGGCGAGCATCCGACAGCCGCCGACACCGTCGGCATCAACGTGAACCGCACCCGGTTCTGGACTGTCGCGCTCGCGGGCGCGGTGGCCGGCATGGGCGGCGCGTACTTCACGCTCGACTCGGTCAGCTCGTTCAACAAAGAGATGACCAACGGACTCGGCTTCATCGCCCTGGCCGCCGTCATCTTCGGACGATGGCATCCGTTGCGCGCGACGCTCGCCGCGTTGCTCTTCGGCTTCGCGACGAACCTGCAGAGCGTGCTCGGCATCATCGGGTCGCCGGTTCCGAGCGAGTTCATGCTGATGCTGCCGTACATCGTGACGATCTTCGCGGTCGCCGGACTGGTCGGAACGTCGCGGGCTCCCGCGGCCGACGGCAAGCCGTACATCAAGTCCTAGGAGGGTCTTCGTGACTGACATCGACTGGGATTCTCTGCGTGCGGTCGCGCGCGAGGCTCTCACCCACGCCTACGTGCCGTACTCGAAGTTCCCGGTCGGGGTGGCGGCGATCGTCGACGACGGTCGTGTCATCTCGGGCGCCAACGTCGAGAACGCCTCGTACGGCCTCACCCTGTGCGCCGAGTGCGCGCTCGTGTCGTCGCTGCACATGACGGGCGGCGGCAAGCTCGTCGCGTTCACCTGCGTCGACGGGCACGGCAATGCACTGATGCCGTGCGGACGCTGTCGCCAGCTGTTGTTCGAGCACTCGGCCGAGGGGATGCTGCTCGAGACCGTGTCGGGCATCAAGACGATCGATGAGGTCATCCCCGATGCGTTCGGCCCGCGCACGCTGGTCGAGTACGCCGAGTCGGAGCCGAGCTGATGGTCGAAGCATTCGACGTCGTCGACCTCATCCACACCAAGCGCGACGGCGGCAGCCTCTCGACCGAGCAGGTCTCGTGGCTCATCGACGCCTACACGCGCGGCTACGTCGGCGATGAGCAGATGGCCGCCATGACGATGGCGATCTTCATCCGCGGAATGGGGCGCGACGAGATCCGCGACCTCACGATGGCGATGATCGCCTCAGGCGAGCGCCTCGACCTCTCCGGCCTGTCGAAGAAGACGACCGACAAGCACTCCACCGGCGGCGTCGGCGACAAGATCACCCTGCCGCTCGCTCCGCTCGTCGCGTCGTTCGGCGTCGCCGTGCCGCAACTCTCCGGCCGCGGCCTCGGCCACACCGGCGGCACCCTCGACAAGCTGGAGTCGATCCCCGGCTGGCGGGCGCTGCTCTCCAACGAGGAGATGTTCGCCCAGCTCGAGTCGGTCGGTGCGGTGATCTGCGCCGCAGGGGACGGGTTGGCGCCCGCGGACAAGAAGCTCTACGCGCTGCGCGACGTGACGGGCACGGTGGAGGCGATCCCGCTCATCGCGTCGTCCATCATGTCGAAGAAGATCGCCGAGGGCACCGGTGCGCTGGTGCTCGACGTCAAGGTAGGCACCGGCGCGTTCATGAAGTCGCTCGACACCGCCCGCGAGCTCGCCGAGACGATGGTGGCGCTCGGCACCGACGCCGGGGTGCACACGGTGGCTC
>JBDTQN010000349.1:0-2599 GCA_039932215.1 Pseudolysinimonas sp.
CCTTGCTGAACGAGAACACCCCCGACTCCATCTCTTTGCGCTGGATGTCGCGCGCGCTGATGTCGTTGAAGACCGTGAACCCCGCGATGTAGTCGACAGCCTCGTCGGGGCCGAAGAACTTGCCCGACTTGCCGATGATGATCGCCAGCTCGAGTTCGTAGTCGAGCTCTTTCGTCAGGCCCTCGGGGTAGATGATCGCGTCGTCGGGGCCGATGATCGCGTCGACGTTCTGGAAGAACACGATGCCCTTGTGCACCGGATGCGACCAGTCGACCGCTTCGAGCTCGTTGTGGTGGTCGGCGAAGTTGCCCGCCGTGTGGAAGAACTTCTTGGGGCGAATCGGCGCCTCGAGTTTCACGTCGGCATACTGCAGGCGCTCGCCGGTCTCGGTGACCTGCCCGCCGCGCTCGAAGTACTCGCGGGTCGAGGGCACATCGAGTTCGATGACGGTTCCCTCTTCGAGTTCTAGGCGACCAACGCGACCGCCGTCGAAGGTGATGAGTTTCATGCGTTCAAGCTCCAACCATGTTGAATCCGCCGTCGGCCAGGAGGTAGCCGCCGGTCAAGTGCGCTGCTTCGTCGGTCGCCAGCCACAGGCAGGTGCCGGCCACGAACTCGGGGGGCGGGATGACGCCCATGGGGGTCTGCGAGATGAGCGTCTCGCGGCGACCGGCCTTCCAGTCGGCACGGTTCAGCAGGCGTTCGGTCTCCATGAACCCCGGAGCGAACGTGTTCACCCGCACCGCGGGCGCCAGCACCTTGGCGTAGGACTTGGTGATGCCGAGGATCGCGTACTTCGCGGCCGCGTACTGGGGTGCGCGGGGCGACCCGCGCACGATCACGGTCGAGCCGACGTTGATGATGTTGCCGCCGTTCGGCTGCTCGAGCATGCGCTCGCCGAACTCGTGGGTCATCAGCAGGGTGCCCTTGACGTCGATGTCGATCACGGCATCCAGAGCCTCTTGCGTCAGTTCGCGCCAGTCCATCTGCTCGCTCGAGACGTCGCCGACGTTGTTGACGAGCACGTCGAGGGTGCCGAACGCGGCCCACACCTCGTCGGCCATCTTCTTGATCGCACCCCAGGTGCCGATGTCGGCCTGCACCGTGATGGCCTGGCCGCCGATGGCCTCGATGCGTGCGACCGTCGCCTCGGCGCCAGCCTTCGACGAGCGGTAGTGCACCGCGACCTTGGCACCCTCCTGCGCAGCGCGGAACGCGATCTCGGCGCCGAAGCCGGCGCCGGCGCCGGTGACGAGCACGGTCTTGCCGGCGAAGCGGGGGTAGATGTTGTCAGCCATGGCGAACCTTTCTAGACGAGCGTGCGCCCACCGTCGACATAGAGCACGTGGCCCGTGACGAACGAGGAGCGGTCGGAGGACAGAAAGAGGGCGGGTCCGACGATGTCGTCGGGGGATCCGAGGCGGCCGGCCGGGACCTGGCTCTCGAGCCGCTCGCGCACGCCCGGCTTCTCGAGGTACGCCGAGGTGAGCTCGGTCTCGACGTAGCCAGGGGCGATTGCGTTGATCGTGACGCCCGACGCCGCCCACTCGTTCGCCATGACGCGCATCATCTGATTGATGGCGCCCTTCGATGCGGCGTAGGGCGCGTGGTCTTTGTGGGCGAGCAGACCCGACACCGACGAGAGCAGCACGATGCGGCCCGACTGATGCGCGACCATGTGCCGGCCGGCGGCCTGGGTCAGGCGCACGGCGGTAGTGAAGTTGACATCCATCACACGGTCCCACTCGTCGTCGGTGAAGTCGAGTGCCGGACGCCGATCGTTGATGCCGACGCTGTGGAGCACCACGTCGAGTCCGCCGAGACGCTCGAGGGCGGTGGCCACGGCACCAGTGGCGGCGCCCGAGGCGGTGAGGTCGACGACCGCCGTCTCGACGTCGGCGAGTACCGGATGATGCGCGAGCGCGGCCAGGCGGTCGGCGTCACGATCGATGATGAGCAGCCGCGCACCGGCTTCGGCGTAGCCCACGGCGCATGCCAGCCCGATGCCGCCTGCTCCGGCGATGAGCACGCGGGAGCCGCTCAGACCGAGCCAGTCGACAGATGCCATGGTTTCGTTCACTGAAAGTCACTTTCGTCAATCGAACTATACCCCATCTAGCCGTTCCAGGCGCTCGGGTTGCGCGGTGCACACCTTCGGGCGTGACGTCGAGCGGCTGCTCGACGGGCTGCGGAGTGGCTCGGGTAGCTGCTCGACCCGGCGATTCGGGTCGACGTGTCCCCCTCTGGGCGGATGAAATTCCGCCTCAATTGAGGCGCAACTTGAGCGCTCGAGGAGGGGTCACGTCGTTCCGAACGCGCGGTCGAGATCAGCCCAGATGGAGATCAGCCCAGCCGGATGCCCCGCGCGGCCATGAACGGCACTGGGTCAGTGAGTTGCCCGTTGATGCGGGTGATGAAGTGCAGGTGGCAGCCCGTCGATGCACCCGTCGTTCCCACCCGGGCGATCTGCTGACCCGCGGCGACGAACTGGCCGTAGCCGACCAGGACCCCGCCGCCCATGATGTGCCCGTACCCGGTCGAGGTGCCGTCGCCGTGGTTGATCTGCACGTAGTTGCCGAGCGTGCCGTTCCATCCGGCG
>JBDTQN010000350.1:0-2594 GCA_039932215.1 Pseudolysinimonas sp.
TTGCCGCCGATGCCGAGCGGGTGGATCTCGAGGCTCGGCTTCGCGGTCGTCAGGCTGGGGCTGACCTCGAGCATGTGCGCACCGAGGATCAGCTCGTTGCCCGGCTCGAGGTGGTACGTGTAGTCCTCCATGAGGCTGGCGCCGCCGGGGAGGCCGGCACCCATCACGGCGGCGGTGCGCACGAGCACCGCAGTCTTCCAGTCGCCCTCGGCGCCGAAGCCGTAGCCGTCGGCCATCAGCCGCTGCACGGCGAGACCGGGCAGCTGCTTGAGCGCGCCCAGGTCTTCGAAGCTCGTAGTGAACGCCGAGAAGCCGCCGCCCTCGAGGAACGAGCGCAGGCCCAGCTCGATGCGGGCGCCGTAGCGCAGCGACTCGTGACGGTCACCGTCGGCACGCAGTTCGGGCACGACGTCGTAGCTGTCGAGATACTCGGCCACCAGGCTGTCGACGTCGGCGTCGGCGGTGGCGTGCACGGCATCCGCCAGTTCGTTCACGCCCCAGGTGTTGACCTGCACGCCGAACACGTGCTCGGCCTCGGTCTTGTCGCCCTCGGTGACGGCGACGTAGCGCATGTTGTCGCCGAAGCGCGCGAGCTTCATCGAGCGGGTCGCCGCGCGTCCGGCGGCGGCGCGGCTCCAGGTGCCGACGCGTGCGGTGACGGCGGCGCTGCTCGCGTGGCCGACGACGGTGGTGCGCGAGATGCCGAGCCGCGTCTCGATGTAGCCGAACTCACGGTCGCCGTGGGCGGCTTGGTTCAGGTTCATGAAGTCGAAGTCGATCTCGGCCCACGGCAGTTCGACGTTCGCCTGCGTGTGCAGGTGCAGCAGCGGCTTCTGCAGCGCGTCGAGGCCGGCGATCCACATTTTCGCGGGGCTGAACGTGTGCATCCAGGCGATGAGCCCGATGACGCTGTCGTCGGCGTTCGCGTCGAGCACGGCCCGGCGGATCGCGTCGCTGTCGGTCAGCACCGGCTTCCAGACGATGGTGACCGGGATGTCGGAGCTGGCACCCAGAGCGGCCGCGACCTCCTGCGACTGGCTGGCGACCTGGCGCAGCGTCTCTTCTCCGTACAGCCCCTGGCTGCCGGTGAGGAACCAGACCTGCTGGGTCTTCAGGTCGGGAATGATGGATGTCACGAGAGTTCCCCCTGCGGTGCCTGGCCATAGACGTTCTGGTAGCGGTCGAAGAGGGCGTCGATCTTGTCCTGCGGAATCGGCACCGTCATCCCGAGTTCGCGGGCGAGATGCACCGTGCGCGCGACGTCTTCGACCATGACGGCCGCCTTGACGGCGTCGCGGGCGTCTTTGCCGATGGTGAACGGTCCGTGGTTCTGCATCAGCACGGCGCGCGAGCGGTGACCGGTGAGGGTGTCGACGATTCCGCGGCCGATCGAGTCGTCGCCGATGATCGCGAACGGACCCACCGGCACATCGCCGCCGAACTCGTCGGCCATCGCCGTGAGCACGCAGGGGATCGCCTCGCCGCGAGCGGCCCAGGCGGTCGCGTAGGTCGAGTGGGTGTGCACGACGCCGCCGACGTGCGGCATGTTGCGGTACACGTAGGCGTGCGCCGCGGTGTCGGAGCTGGGAGCGTGCGCGCCCTCGACGACGTCGCCGTCGAGCGTGCACACGATCATGTCGGCCGCGGTCATGTCGTCGTAGTCGACACCGCTCGGCTTGATCAGGAACAGGTCTTCACCGGGGACGCGCGCGCTCACGTTGCCGCCGGTCCAGACCACGAGGCCGTAGCGCACGAGGGTGGCGTGCTGCGCAACCAGGTCGGCGCGGATGCTGTCGTGGCTCATGCGCTCGCCCCCTCGAGCTGCGGCGTGAGGACCTCGCGACGGAACGCCTTCAGCCGCTTCATCGCGTCGCTGCCGCCGCGGCCGAAGTGGTCGTGCAGCTGCTTGTACTCCGCGTAGAGGCGGTCGTACGCATCGGCGGTCGCCTCGTCGGGGACGTAGCGTGCCCGCTCGACGCGGCCCATGGCATCCCCCGCCGACCGCACGTCGGGGTAGGCACCCGCGGCGACGGCGGCGTGGATCGCCGACCCGAGCGCCGGGCCCTGCTCGCTCGCGATGACCGAGATCGGCATGCGCAGGATGTCGGCGTAGCACTGCATGAGCGTCGCGTTCTTGAGCAGCCCACCCGCGACGACGAACTCCGTCACCGGCACCCCGCTCGCCCCGAACGTCTCGACGATCATGCGGGTGCCGAATGCGGTCGACTCCAGCAGTGCGCGGTAGACCTCTTCGGCGCGGGTCGCGAGGGTCTGCCCGATGATCAGGCCGCTGAGCTCGGTGTTGACGAGCACGCTGCGGTTGCCGTTGACCCAGTCGAGGGCGACCAGGCCGTGCGCTCCGACCGGCGATTGGAAGGCCAGGTCGGTCAGGTGCTGATGGATGCTGGTGCCGGCCGCCGCGGCATCCTTGGCGTAGCGGGCGGGGACCTGGTTCTCGACGTACCAGGCGAAGATGTCGCCGACGCCCGACTGCCCGGCCTCGTAGCCCCAGAGCCCGTCGACGATGCCGCCGTCGACCACGCCGCACATGCCGGGGACCTCGGCGAGGTGCTCGCCGTTCATCACGTGGCAAG
>JBDTQN010000351.1:0-2590 GCA_039932215.1 Pseudolysinimonas sp.
GTCGAGGGTCTCGAACGGCAGCGCGCCGGTCGCGCTGATGATCAGCAGCCCCGCGCCGATCGCGACCACATAAAACACAAACAGCGGGAACGCGGGCTGCGCCAAACGCAGAACCCGGCTCTTCACGTAGTCGTCGCCGTCACCCCCACGACGCTGCAGGCTGCGCCATGCGGTCATACTCGCGAAACCGCCGACCACGAAGAACAGCGGCATGATCTGCCCGAACCAGGTCGCGATCGGGAACCAGGTCTGTGCCTCGAGGGGCCGCTCGAGAGCGATCCCGCTGCGCGCCTCCGTGTTCACGCCCACCAACAGCAGGTGGATGACGACGACCAGCAGCACGCAGAAGACCCGCGCCAGGTCGAGGGTCAGATCTCGCTTCGAGAGGTCGAGGGCGGCAGTGGCCTCGGTGCGTTCGGGCATGCGGTCACTCTATGTGGCGCGCACGACCGCGGCGGTGTCGGGCGGCAGCACCACCACGGAGCCGGAGTCGCGCACCCCCGCAGACGTGGCGAGCACGATCGAGGCGGCCCCGGCATCCCACTCTCTCGTCCCCAGATTGACCAGCACCTGCAGGCCGCCCTGGCGCAGCCGGAACGTTCGCGCGGCGTCGTCGAACTCGGCCGACAGCGCGGTGAACCGCGGGTCGGCGAACTCGGGCTCGCGGCGACGCAGGGCGATGAGTTCGCGATACAGGTTCAGGATGCCGCGGTGCGGCTCGCGGTCGCGCTCGGCCCAGTCGAGGTGCGAGCGTCGGAACGTCTCCGGGTCTTGCGGGTCGGGCACGACGTCGGGATCCCAGCCCATCTGCGCGAACTCGTTCACGCGTCCTTCGGCGGTGGCCTCGCCCAGCTCGGGTTCCGGGTGGGCGGTGAAGAACTGCCACGGCGTCGACGCGGCCCACTCTTCGCCCATGAAGATCATGGGGGTGAACGGGCTGCACAGGTTCAGCACAGCGGCGATCGCGAGCCGGTCGGTGGTGAGGGCGTTGCTCAGCCGATCGCCCTCGGCACGGTTGCCGATCTGGTCGTGATCCTGCGCGAAGGTGATCAGCCGGAAGGTCGGCACATCGGCGGGGATCGGTGTTCCATGCGGATGCCCGCGGAAGCTGGAGAACGTGCCGTCGTGCACGAATCCGCGCGTCGCCGCCTTGGCCAGGGCGCCGAGGCTCGCGAAGTCGGCGTAGTACCCGTCGACCTCGCCGGTCAGCGCGCTGTGCACGGCGTGGTGGTAGTCGTCGCTCCACTGGGCGGTCATGCCGTAGCCGCCCGCCTCGCGCGGCAGGATCATGACCGGATCGTTCAGGTCGGATTCGGCGACCAGCGTCAGCGGTCGTCCCAGTCGCCGTTGCAGCTCGTCGGTCTGCTGCGACAGCTCGCTCAGGATATGCCGCGGGGTCGGATCGACGAGCGCGTGCACGGCATCGAGCCGCAGACCGTCGACACCGTAGGTCTCGAACCACATGCGCGCGTTGTCGAGCACGTACCGACGCACCTCGGGCACGGCCAGGTTCACGTTGGCGCCCCAGGCGTTCGCGTTCGCGTCGTCGAGGTACGGGCCGAATCGCGGCAGGTAGTTGCCGCTCGGCCCGAAGTGGTTGTACACGACGTCCTGGATGACGCCGAGCCCCCGAGCGTGGCACGCGTCGACGAAGCGCACATAGGCGTGCGGACCGCCGTACGTGTCGTCGACCGCGAACCAGGCCACGCCGTCGTAGCCCCAGTTGCGCTCGCCGTTGAAGCCGTTGACGGGCAGCGGCTCGACGAAGTCGACCCCCAGATCGACGAGTTCGTCGAGCCGTCCGATCGCCGCGTCGAGAGTGCCGCCGTCGGTGAACGTGCCGATGTGCAGTTCGTAGATGACGCCGCCCGCGAGCTCACGGCCCGGCCAGGGTTGCGGTGCCGCGGTCTCGACGACCTGCCCGGGCCGGTGCACGCCGTCGGGAAGGCTGCGGCCGCGCGGGTCGGGCAGCGCCTCGGTGTCATCATCGAGCAGAAAGCCGTACCGCGTCCCGGCGGGCAGCTCGCGGTCGTCGCGCCACCAGCCGTCCGCCTCGCCGGTCAGGTCACGTATTTCGCCCACCGCCCCGATGCGTACGCGGCGCGCGAGCGGAGCCCAGACCTCGGCTCTCATCGCTCGTCGGCGATCAACAGGGCCACCGGGTATCGCGACAACAGTTCGCGCACGGGCGTCTCGCCGCCGTCGAACCGCCATCCGGTGATCAGATCGGTGAAGATGCCGCCCGGCAGAATCACGAGGGTGTCGCCCCAGCCGCCCGCGGCATCCAGACCCACCGGCAGTCTGGTTGCGAGCGCGATCGCACCGCCGCGGTCGACCGCGATCAGATGCTCCGCCGCGTCACCGAAGGCGGGCAGCGGCGCGTAGCGGTCGAAGGCGTCGGGGTGGTCGCGTCGTGCGCGCAGGGCTCGGGATGTCACGAGGAGCTTCGCCGCGCCGGTCGCGTCGATCGGCGGCACCATCCCGCCGTCGAGATCGGCGAGCAGGCGCCGGCGTTGCGCGAAGTCGACGGGACGGCGGTTGTCGGGGTCGACGAGCGAGAACTCCCAGAGTTCGCTGCCCTGGTAGACGT
>JBDTQN010000352.1:0-2571 GCA_039932215.1 Pseudolysinimonas sp.
ACGGCGCGACCCCGTCGATCTCGATCTGCAGCGAGAAGCTGAGCACCGTGCGGATGAGCACGATGATCGCCAGGACGATGGCGTCGGTGAGGGTCGGGGTTGTGGTCACCGTGCGCACGAGGTCCGCAGCGATCAGCACCTCCAGGCCGAGCAGGATCACCAGCCCGAACGAGTCCCGCAACGTCGTGAAGGCGGCGCGGCCATCCCGCGAAACGGCCAACGATCTGACGGCAAGGATCACCGCGACAACGAACCCCAACGCGATGACGCCGACGCCGATGACCTCGAAAGCGGTGGCGACGTACTCGAAGAAGAGTTGCACGCCCCTAGTGTGCTGCCCCGATCGCCTGCAGGAACACCCCCGCGAGGCGGTCGGCGTCGACGTTCAGCGCTACGTCCATCGACGTCCAGGTGCCGGCGGTGCCGTGCACGCGGTCCTCGCCGCCCCGCGACCGCTGGTCGACGATGGTCTGCCCGCGGCCGTACCCGGTGAGCTCGACCCGCACCGGCAGGTGCTCGACGCTCAGCGCATCCGGATCGATCAGCGCGCACACGGCACCGGCATCGCCGATCAGTCCCGAGTAGCGCGCCTCGTCGTCGGCGCTGAACGAGATGCGGTGCGAGAGCAGCTGCCCGGCGAGCGCGACACCGGCGTCGGCGTGTTCTGCGAGGCGGTTGGCGTGCGCTTCGTCGATGGCCACCTCCATGAACACGTCGAGCCCATACATGTAGCAGGGCACGCCCGAGTCGATGACGGCGGCCGCAGCCTCGGGGTCGTGCCAGACGTTGAACTCGGCGACGGCGGTCGCATTGCCGACACCGGCCGAGCCGCCCATGAACACGATGCGTTCGATGTTCGCCGCGACCTCGGGATGGATGCGCAGCAGCAGAGCGAGGTTCGTCTGCGGCGCGAGAGCCACGATCGTGACCTTCTGGGGGTGCGCCACGATGACGCGGCGCAGCATCGCGACCGCGCCGCCCGGTTCCGGTACGCGAGAGGTTTCGGGCAGCACGATGCCGGCGAGTCCGTCTTCGCCGTGCACGTGGCCCGCGGAACGCGGGGGTGCGATCAGCGGACGCACCGCCCCGGCGGCCACCGGGATGTCTGCGGGAGCCCCCGCGGCATCCAGCACCCGCATCGTGTTCTCGACGACCCGCTCGAGCGAGGCGTTGCCGGTCACGCAGCTGACGGCGAGCAGATCGAGACCGGGGTGACGCACCGCCGTGATGATCGCGAGCGCGTCGTCGACACCGGTGTCGACATCGAGGATGAGCGGGATCGTGGGCTCGGGATTCATGCTCCGCCGCCAGGATTCGAACCTGGACCTAACAGCTCCAAAGGCTGTCGTGCTGCCGTTACACCACAGCGGATCGGCCGCGACGGGACACCGCCCGGCCTAGGCAAGTCTGCCAGAGTGGCTGCATGCCCACCTCCGACGAAGTCGATCGCATCGTCGAGGACTGGGCGCGCGAGCGGCCCGACGTCGACTTCGCTCCGATGCACGTGCTGTCGCGGGTGGGACGGCTGGCGCGGCACCTGGATCGGGCGCGGCGCCAGGCGTTCGCGGCCTCCGGTCTCGAGCCGTGGGAATTCGACGTGCTCGCGGCGTTGCGCCGCGCGGGCGCCCCGTATCAGCTGAGCCCCAAGGCGCTGCTGCAACAGACCCTGGTGTCGAGCGGCACCATGACGAACCGGATCGACCGCCTCGTCGAGCGCCGACTCGTCGAGCGCCGCACCGACCCGCACGACGGCCGGGGCGTGCTTGTCGTGATGACGGGGCGCGGCACCGAAGCCGTTGACGACGCGATCAGCGAACTGCTCGCCGGCGAGGCGGAACTGCTCGAGGGACTCTCGAAAGGCGACCAGGAACGCCTCGCCGGGCTGCTCAGGAAGCTGAGCCTCGACTTCGACGAGTTGGCTTCGGACTAGCCGCGCGGCGCCCGATGCGGTCGACCAGTTGCGACGCCGGCCAGATCAGAATCCACATCAGCATCGCGATCAGCGGCGAGAAGAACGCCACGATGATCGAGGCGCCCATGATGATCGGCACGGGGTAGAGGTTGCGCTTGACGAGGAGGTAGACGTCGTCGTCGAGCCGCTCGGTGAGCCCGGCGCGGTAGGCGTGCACCCACAGCCAGAACTGCAGCACCGTGATGATTCCGACGTTGAACGCGTAGAGAACGACGACCGGGGTGTTGTTGCCGTAGTCCGCCAGCACGCTGGTGGGGAACGGCAGCAGCGCGACGAAACCGAGCAGGATCAGGTTGATCGTCACCAACAGGGCGTCGAAGCGCACGATCACGAGGAACTTGCGGTGGTGGGTCACCCAGTTCAGGCCGATGATGGCGAAGCTCAGCGCGTAGGCGAAGAACTGCGGCCACAGCGCCCCGATGTCGGCCCAGCTCGGGTCGACATCGTCACCGGAGCCCAGCGACTCGGGCAGCCGGATCTCGAGCACGAGCAGCGTCATCGCGATCGCGAACACCGCGTCGCTGAAGAACTGGATGCGGTCGGTGCCCTCGCCCCGCGACAGCAGGTTTGCGTAGCGGGTGCGCACGTCGTCGGCCATG
>JBDTQN010000353.1:0-2553 GCA_039932215.1 Pseudolysinimonas sp.
CGTCGGGGTGCAACTCGCGCGCGAGCTTGCGGTACGCCTTCTTGATCTCTTCGGGGGTCGCGTTGCGATCGACGCCCAGAACGTCGTAATGGTCTACGGCCACCGTTGGTATTTTCCTCGATCTTTAATCGTCGGCGAGCAGCCGGGTCAGGTAGCGGGCCACAGCCCGCACGGCCACCATGTTGTTCGAGTAATCCATGCGGGTCGGGCCCAGCACGCCGAGGCGCGCCACGCTCCCCCCGGATGCCGTGTAGCCCGAGGCGAGCACGCTCGTCTCGCCCAGACCGAAACCTTCGTTCTCGTGCCCGATGCGCACCGCGACCCCGTCGTCGTCGATCTCCATCTCGCCGAACAGCTGCAGCAGGGTCACCTGTTCTTCGATCGCGCTCAGCACCGGAAAGATGCTGCCGCTGAAATCGCTCTCGGTGCGGGCCAGATTCGCGGCACCCGCCATCACGAGCCGGTCTTGCCGGTTGGCGGCGACCTGTTCGCCCAAGCTGCGCGCGACCTCGGTCGCGATGGCGCGATGCGCCGGTGCGATGGATGCCGGCACCGTAGTGAGGGTCTGCGTCGCGTCAGCGAGCGACTGGCCCCCGAGCGCTTCGTTGAAGGCGGCGCGCAGTTCGGAGAGCCCGGCATCGTCGAGGCCGTGCAGACCATCGAGCAGGTGCTGGTCGACGCGACCCGTGTCGGTGATCAGCACCGTCATCAGCCGAGTGGGGGCCAGCACCACGATTTCGACGTGGCGGACGCGGGCGTTTCCGAACGAGGGGTACTGGGCGAGGGCGACCTGGTTGGTGAGCTGGGACAGCAGCCGCACCGTGCGAGCGAGCACATCATCCAGATCGACCGACTGACCCAGGAAAGTCTCGATCGCCTGGCGCTGACCGGCCGACAGCGGACGCAGGTCGGTGAGCTGGTCGACGAACACGCGGTAGCCCTTGTCGGTGGGCACCCGCCCGGACGAGGTGTGCGGCGCCGCGATCAGCTCTTCTTCTTCGAGCTGCGCCATGTCGTTGCGGATCGTCGCCGCCGAGACCCCGAACGAATGGCGTTCGACGATGGTCTTCGAACCGACCGGCTCGCGAGAGGCCACGTAGTCCTGCACGATCACCCGGAGTACGGCCAGGCTGCGTTCGGAGACCATTCCGTGCACCGCCCTTCCGCTTAGCACTCGCAAGTTGTGACTGCCAATTGTAGCGCGACACGCCGTTACCTTCCCGTTGCACGCGGCGTTCTCGACCCGCTACCTTTAGGCCGTGCCGCGCTCCCCCCTTCACGGGGTACGCGGAGCGCCAGCCCCTAGCTCTTCATCGAATCCGGGGTTCCACTTACACCGAAAGGCACCACACATGACGACACCCGCCCCGCAGCCCGCAGCTGCCGCGCCGCTCTCCGAGGCCGAGGACAAGCAGTGGGCGTCCTTCGCTCACTTCGGCAACATCATCCTGCTGGTCCCGGCCCTCATCATCTGGCTCGTGTTCCGCGCCCGTGGCGCCAAGACCAACGTCGAGGGCAAAGAGGCTGTGAACTGGACGATCAACGTCACGGGCCTCTACATCATCATCCAGATCCTCGGCGCGATCCTGACCTTCGTTGCCGGCATCGGCTTCCTCATCCTGCTGCTCGGCTGGGTGCTGCTGATCGTCAACCTGATCTTCGCGATCATGGGTGGCGTGAAGGTCAACGGTGGCGGCAGCTACCGTTACCCGGTCAACATCCGCTGGATCAAGTAACCCCGCGAGACTGCGATTTCAGAGAGTGCCGGGCCTTCGGGTCCGGCACTCTTGCTTTAATGGGAGGCATGAGCGAAAACCCTCCCGCCGCATACTCCGTCCCGCCGCAGCCGATGAGCCCGCAAGACGAGAAGCTGTGGGCGACCCTCACGCACGTCGGCGGCATCCTGTTCAGCTGGCTCGCCCCGCTGATCGCCTATCTGGTGCTGCGTGATCGCGGCCCGTTCATCCGCCAGCACACGGCCGCCGCACTGAACTTTCAGCTCACGATGCTGATCGCCTACGTCGCGGGCGGGGTGCTCAGCCTCATCGTCATCGGATACCTGATCATCTTCGCGGCCTGGGCCCTGTCGATCGCTTTCGGGATCATGGGGGCGATGGCCGCCAACAACGGCCAGTACTACAAGTACCCCATCGCGATTACGTTCGTGCAGTGATGAGCGACTCGACACCGGCTGCCGACACGCCGAACCCCGCGAAGAAGCCCGCCGCAGCCAAGAAGCCCGCGGCGAAGAAGCCGACGCCCGCGAGCGCGCCTCCCGCCCCGCCTGCGCCCCCGGCTCCCGCCGCACCCGCGGCACCGGTGGCACCGGTGGCTCCCGCCGCAGCGCCCGGTCCGGCGTACGCCCCGCCACAGCCGCTGTCCCCCGACGAGGAGCGCAACATCTCGATGCTGTCGCACCTCATCACACTCATCGCACTCATCCTGAGCCTGTCGTGGCTGTCGGCGCTCATCTTCTTTCTGCTCTACCGCGATCGCGGCGCGTTCGTGCGCGCGCACACGACGACCGAGCTCAACTTTCAGCTGACGATGCTG
>JBDTQN010000354.1:0-2538 GCA_039932215.1 Pseudolysinimonas sp.
GGCGTGGGCGATCGTCAGAGCCTCGTCGAGGTCGACACCGTGGGCCGCCTCGAGGTGGAAGTCGTCGAACACCCGCAGCTCGCGCAGTGAGACTCCGGAGGCGGCCACGTCGATGATCATCTGTTCATGGTGCCAGCATCCGGCCCAGTACGGTTGGAGGCGTGACGGACCAGCGCGACCGCGGCATCCCGCTGCTCGTCCTCCTCGTCCCGGCCGCCGGGGTCGCGGCCGTGATGGCGGTGCTGTTCGCTCGCGCGCTATTCGAGATGCCGGTGACCGCGTCGTTCTTCGTGACCTACCCGGGCAACGCGACGCCGTGGGCGGGCACCCCCGTCGGCTTCCCGACCTGGCTCAGCTGGACGCACTTTCTCAGCGCGTTCTTCCTGCTGTTCGTCGTCCGCTCGGGATTGCTGGTCCGCGGCAGGCAGCGCCCGCCCGCCTTCGTGACCCGGCGGGCAGCGGGTGCGGCACGACTCCCGCTGCACACCTGGTGGCACCTGGTCGTCGACACCCTGTGGGCCGTCACGGGCGTCGTGTACGTCGTGCTGCTGGTCGTCTCGGGGCAGTGGAAGCGGCTCATCCCGGCGTCGTGGGACGTGCTGCCGAACGCCGTGTCGGCGGGGCTGCAGTACCTGTCGCTCGACTGGCCGGCGACCGAAAGCTGGACCCAGTACAACGCCCTGCAACTGCTGCTGTATGGCTTCACGATCTTCGTCGCCGGGCCGGTCGCGGTGGTCGTCGGGCTGCGGTTGTCACCGGTGTGGCCGAAGCCGCTGCGCCGCGAAACCGGCCCGCTCGGTGACCGGTTCGCCCGCACTGTGCACTGGGTGACAGCCGTCTACTTCATCGCCTTCACCGTCGTGCACGTCGCCCTGGTGCTGCTGACCGGCGCGCTGCGCAACCTCAACCACATGTACGCGGGGCGCGACGACGAGTCGTGGATCGGGGCGGGCGTGTTCGCGGCGTCGCTCGTCGTGACCGTCGTCGCGGCGGTAGTGTTGCGACCCCGAGCGCAGACCCGCATCGCGGAACTCGCACGCAACGACGTCAGGCGGATGCCATGAAAGCACACGATCGCAAACCGGTGATCGCCTGGCTGAAGCGCTACGACAAGGCGGCCCTCGGCATCCCGGAGCCTTTGCGCAGTTCGCTGCGCGCCGAGATCGATGAGCACCTCGAAGACACACTGCTGGCCGATGCGTCAGACGCCGACGTCGCGGCGGTGCTCGAGGAGCTGGGCGATCCGAAACAGTTGGTCGCCGCAGAGGTCGCCGAGGCCGCGAAGGTGCATGTTGACCCGCGACCGCGGCTGCGGCGCCGCACCCTCGCGATCGCCGCGATCGTGATCATCGTGGTGGCGCTAATCCTCGCGATCGGGCTGCCGCTCGCGCAGGTGCTGGGACGCTGATTTCGGCGCTAGCCGAGCTCAGCGGGCGAGGTGCGTCCGCAGCCGCTCGAGCCGCGCGAGCGTCGACTCTTTGTCGAGGATCTGCATCGACTCGAACAGTGGCGGGCTGACCCGCCGTCCCGAGATCGCGGTGCGCAGCGGACCGAAGGCGACCCGCGGCTTCAGCCCGGCGCCGTCGCCGAGCGCCGCACGCAGCGCGGCCTCGATCGCCTCGGTCGAGAAGTCGTCGAGGTTCTCGAGGGCCGCATACGAGGCGTCGAGTACGCGACGTGCCTCGTCCGCATCGGCCGGCATCGCATCCGGTTCGTACTCGATCTGATCGTCGGGGGTGAACAGGAACGCGAGCATGCCGCGCGCCTCGCCGAGCAGGTTGATGCGTTCCTGCACGAGCGGGGCCGCCTCGCGCAGGATCGCCTGCTCGGTCGGCGTGGGCGGGTCGGCGACCAGGCCGGACAGGTACGGGACGATGCGCGCGGTGAAGTCGTCGGCACCGAGCAACCGGATGTGGTCGCCATTGATCGATTCGGCCTTCTTCAGGTCGAAGCGCGCCGGGTTCGGGTTCACGTCGACGACGTCGAACGCCTCGACCAGCTCGGCCTGACTGAACACGTCGCGGTCGGCGGCGATCGACCAGCCCAGCAGCGACAGGTAATTGAGCAGCCCCTCGGGCACGAACCCGCGGTCGCGGTGGTGGAACAGGTTCGACTCGGGGTCGCGCTTGCTGAGCTTCTTGTTGCCCTCGCCCATCACGTAGGGGAGGTGACCGAAGCGCGGGATGAACCCGGTGACGCCGATCGCGATCAGCGCGGTGTACAGCGCGATCTGACGCGGTGTGCTCGACAGCAGGTCTTCGCCGCGCAGTACGTGCGTGACGCCCATCAGCGCATCGTCGACGGGGTTCACGAACGTGTAGAGCGGCGCACCGTTCGGGCGCACGACCACGAAGTCGGTGGTCGCCCCCGCGGGGAAGGTGATCGGCCCGCGCACCAGGTCGTCGAAGCTCAGTTCCTCATCGGGCACCCGCAACCGCAGCGCCGGCTGGCGCCCCTCGGCACGGAACGCCGCACGCTGCTCGTCGGTCAGGTCGCGCTCGAAGTTGTCGTAGCCCTGCTGCTTGTCGCGGCCGTTCG
>JBDTQN010000355.1:0-2518 GCA_039932215.1 Pseudolysinimonas sp.
GAGTGCACCGGGAAGGTGCGCTCGACGCCGACCTGGAAGCTGACCTTGCGGACGGTGAAGGTCTCGCGCACGCCCTCGCCCGAGCGGCCGATGACGGCGCCCTGGAAGACCTGGATACGCGAGCGGGTGCCCTCGATGATGTTCACGTGCACCTTGACGGTGTCGCCGGGACGGAAGTCCGGGACGTCGGTACGCAGCGATGCCGCGTCGACGGAGTCGAGGATATGCATGGGGTTTTTCGCTCTCTGCGACCGCCACAGGTCGAACGCATTTAGATGGTTGATTTCAAAGAATGGCGATGTGCCCCTGTTCGCCCTCCGGGCGACACCCCCCTGTGGCAGGGTCGTGCCGGGCACAATCGACCATTCTGCCACAGCATCCGGCTCTCGCGCGAACGGCCTATTAGGCTCGTCCGGTGATCGAACTGCGCACCCCTGCCGAGATCGAGCAGCTGCGCGTCGCCGGCGAGTTCGTCGGGCGCGTGCTCGAGGCCACGCGCGACGCCGCCGACGTCGGAGTGAACCTCCTCGAGCTCGATGCGCTGGCGCACGACATGATCCGCGCCGAGGGTGCCGAGAGCTGCTACATCGACTACCACCCGTCGTTCGGTGCGTCGCCGTTCGGGCGCGTGATCTGCACCTCGGTGAACGATGCGGTGCTGCACGGGCTCCCGTTCGACTACGTACTTCAGGATGGCGACCTCCTGTCGCTGGACTTCGCCGCGTCGGTCGGGGGCTGGGTCAGCGACTCGGCGTTGTCACTCGTCGTCGGCACCCCTCGGCCCGATGACCTGAAGCTGATGGATGTCACCGCCCACGCCCTCGAGGTCGGCATCGCCGCGGCCACGGTCGGCAACAAGATCGGCGACATCTCTGCCGCGATCGGAGACGTCGCCCACGCTGCGGGCCTCACCGTCAACACCGACTTCGGCGGCCACGGGGTCGGCCGTGTCATGCATGGCGACCCCCACATCCCGAATGACGGCCGCGCGCGGCGCGGGCTGCCCCTGCGCGCCGGGCTCGTGTTCGCGATCGAGCCCTGGTTCATGCTCGGGACCGACGAGATCTACACCGACGTCGACGGGTGGACGCTGCGCAGCGCCGACGGGTCGCGGGGCGCCCACTTCGAGCACACCATCGCGGTCACCGAGTCGGGGCCGGTCGTGCTGAGCGCTCGCTCGAGCTGACCCTTGCGCCCGAAAGGCGCACGCCGGCGATGATCGCGACCGCGAACTGGGCGAGGCTCCAGGGGCGGCTAAACATCATCGACTCCGTTCAGTAGCTCCGGGCGGATGCGGCGGGTGCGATCGAGCTGCTGCGCGCGACGCCAGGCCGTGATGGCGGCGTGGTTGCCGCCGAGCAGCACCTCGGGGGTGGCGAGGTCGCGCCAGACCGCGGGCTTCGTGTAGCTCGGATACTCGAGCAGCCCATCCTCATGACTCTCCTCGACCAGGCTGTCGGGGTTGCCGACGACGCCCTCAACGAGACGTGCTGCGGCTTCGATCATCGCCATCGCCGCGACCTCGCCGCCGTTCAGCACGTAGTCGCCGAGGCTGAGCTCGAGGGTCTCCCTGCTGTGGGCGCGCGCCCAGTCGACGACGCGCTGATCGATGCCCTCGTAGCGTCCGCAGGCGAAGACCAGATGCTCGCGTGTGCTGAGGTCGTGTGCGCGGGCCTGGGTGAAGAGCTCGCCGGCCGGGCTCGGGAACACGACCGTGGTGTCGGGCGTCAGGATGCTGTCGAACGCCTCACCCCACGGCTCCGGTTTCATCACCATGCCGGCGCCGCCGCCCGCCGGAGTGTCATCGACCGTGCGGTGCCGGTCGTGCGTGAAGTCGCGCAGATCGTGCACGCGGACGTCGAGCAGCTGCTGCTGACGCGCCCTGCCCAGCAGCGACACGTCGAGCACGGAGAAGAACTCCGGGAAGATCGTGACGATGTCGACGCGCACGGGTGTCAGCGTATCGGGGAGCGGGTCGCGCCAAAGTCGGTTGTCACGTACACGTGAACGCAATACGAATGTGAATGCGCGCGTGGACCGCTCTTGCACAGGCAGTCCGGAACGAATTCGTGCACCAGATTCCCGCACCGCCATTTCGCCAGGTCAACCCGACGAAACCCTGAGGCGTGGAACAAGTGAGCTACGGCATCGTGACCCGCCGCGCCCTCCTCGCCGCCGGAGTGCGGGACCCATCGATTCATGAGGCGATCGAAAGTGGATCCCTGATTCGCGTTCGGCGCGGGATCTACGCGTCGCCCGCCGCCGTCCCCGGGGTTGTACATGCGGTCCGACTGGGAGCACGGGTCAGCTGCGTTTCGGCGTTGGACCTGCACGGCATCTGGACAAGGCGCCCGCCCAGGCTTCACGTCTCGTTCTACCGCGGTTCCCACGGCAGGCCGAGCACCGGGGTGGTGCACCATTGGCAGCGCCAGCGTGGCACCCCGCTCGTTGAGTCACCACGTGAGGCGTTCGCCCAGGCTGCGGTGTGTGCGTCATCGCTCGACGTGGTGATCGCGGC